>JBGOVA010000188.1:0-8600 GCA_041477875.1 Micropepsaceae bacterium
ATCATCGAGACGCTCTACAAAGCCGCCGCGCGCAAACTCAACGGCGCGCGGGAAAACCCAGGCCCGCACGACAAAATCGAAGGCCTGCAGCATCTCGACAAGGTCATCGACATCGACCAGTCGCCGATCGGCCGCACGCCGCGTTCGAATCCCGCGACCTACACCGGCGCCTTCACGCCCATCCGCGATTGGTTCGCGGGTCTCCCCGAAGCGAAGGCGCGCGGCTACGACCCCGGCCGCTTCTCGTTCAACGTCAAAGGCGGCCGCTGCGAAGCGTGTCAAGGCGACGGCGTCATCAAGATCGAGATGCACTTCCTGCCCGACGTCTACGTGCAGTGCGACGTCTGCAAGGGCCAGCGCTACAACCGCGAAACCTTGGAAGTGAAGTTCAAGGACAAATCGATCGCCGAAGTCCTCGACATGACGGTCGAAACCGGCGCCGAATTCTTCAAAGCCGTCCCCAGCGTGCGCGAGAAGATGGAAACACTCGAACGCGTGGGCTTGGGCTACATCAAGATCGGCCAACAAGCGACGACCCTCTCCGGCGGCGAAGCCCAACGCGTAAAACTCTCGAAGGAACTCTCGCGCCGCTCCACCGGCCGCACGCTCTACTTCCTGGACGAGCCGACCACAGGCCTCCATTTCGACGACGTGCGCAAACTGCTCGACGTGCTCCACGAACTCGTTGAACAAGGCAACACGGTCGTCGTGATCGAGCACAATCTCGAGGTCATCAAGACCGCCGATTGGATCGTCGACTTGGGACCTGAAGGCGGCGATGGCGGCGGCGAAATCGTGGCGGCCGGAACGCCCGAGGAAGTGGCGAAGAACGCGCGTTCCTACACCGGCCAATTCCTGAAGCCGCTGTTCAAGCGCAACGCGCCAAAGGCCGAGATGGCACAGCCGCCGGCCAAGCAAAAGCGCGCCCGCGCGGCGGAATAGCCGGCCACACCGCGACGCCTTTCGACGGGACGAAGCTTGCAACGCAGCGCGCCTTCCGTTCCTATCGCGAGCGAAGCACCCGGGGGGACGCGAAATGAGGCTGACACGGCGCCACGCGTTGATGCTGGCAACCGCACATGCAGCGCTTGCGGCGGGTGCGGTTTCTGCGTTTGCGGCCGACAGCGTGGGCACGCTTGAAAGCCTCGCCAACGACGTCTGGGGCACGCCGGCCGGCGCCGCGCGCGTCGCGCTCGCTGAGGCGGCGGCGATTTTTCGCAATCAGCGTCTCGAAACCGGCGATGACAGCGCCGCCGGCGTACGCTTCGTCGATGCGTCGAAGCTCACCCTCGGCGCCAACGCCAATGCCGTCATCGACGAGTACGTCTTCGCAGGCGACGCCAGCCGCTCCGTCCTCACGTTGACGAAAGGTGCGTTCCGGTTCATCTCCGGCCAAATGCCGGAGAAGAACATGAAACTCAAGACGCCGACCGTCGCGATCGGCATCCGCGGCACCGAACTCAAGATCGACGTCTACGAGGACGGTTCGACCGAACTCAGCACGATCGAAGGCGCCGCCACGGTGGTTTCGACGATCACGAACCAGGCGCTCGATATCCTCGCCGGCCATTCCGTCTCGTGCGACGCGAACGGTGTCCTGGGTATCATCCGGGACTTCATCCACAAATCGAAGGACGAAGCGATCGAGCGCGGCATCGACGAATTGCGCTCGCGCTCGCCGATTCCGCTCCCCGATATCCCGAACCCGTTCCGCTAAGGCGGCAACGCTGTTAGCTGGGTGAACACGCACCGCCAGCGCCCGCCCTGCTTCACGAACACGTCGGTCGACCGCTCGCGCGTCGAAAAACGCTGCCCCTTGTAGGCGCCGCTGGAGCGCGCAATCCCCGAAACGATCGCCGTGTCGGCGTAGATCCGCACCGCATCAGCGTCGAGATTCATCGCGTCATGTGTCAAATCTCCCGACCCGACGACCGCAAGGAACGACGCCTTGGTTTGAACCGATCCGTCGTCGTCGATCACGCGTTTAAAGGCCTCGGCGACGCCTCACGCTAGCGCGGGCGTCGCATCCTCCGCGTGTTCGCCCGCCGTTTGCGGCTCGGCGAGGGCTTTGTAGGTGAACGATATCCCGGCAATGAAGAGCGTGATCCCGACGACGAGATAGACCAGCAGCGAGATCGCGGCAGGCACGGCAAACACGATAATGCTGAGCGCGCCCACGGTTTTCCCGCCCGCGAGAACGCCGCCCAACATCGCAGCGACCGCCACGGCCAATATCGCCATCATGATGAGGACCAGAACATAGGTCAGGACGAACACGATGATCCAGAAACCGACGAGCCGCAGGAAATTCCCGCGCGTCAGCACCCACGACCGGGCGAACGACAGGCGCCCTTCGGCGACGATGATCGGAAACACGAGACCGAACCGCGCCAATGCAACGAGCGCAAAAAGCACCGAGAGGAAGCCGACGATGAACGTGCGCGGATCGGCGCGCAACGCTTCCCCGAAACCGACAATCGCCTTGGCCGCCTCGGGGCTCGGGAAAGTCGGAAAGTGAGGCCACTGACGGCCCCATTCGTGCGTGTAGAGCCAGTAGCCGTGCCCTGCGATCGGCAGGCCCGCCGCGATCAGCACGATGATCAGATACCCGATCCACGCGGCGACATAGAGCCACTCCTCGCGCGTCAGGCGCCAGTAGAAATACACGCCCTTCTGCTGGTCATCGAGCAAGATCATGCGATGAACGGAGATCGCTATGATCGCCGTCAGCACGAACGAAGCGAGCATGTTGAACCACTGCAGCGCGTTCAGGATGGGATCGGCATTGATCTGCTCGAACTTCTTTTCGCCGAGTGCGTTAAACCCGTAGGTGTCGATCTGATAGAACAGCGGAATGAACGCAACGACGACCGACAAAAGCGCGGGGAGCCAGATCAACCGCAACAGAGAGAAAAACCGTCGCTCCACGACAAATCCGAACGTCTGACCGACGGTCTTGAAGACCGGAAGTTTGTTCATGCTTGCCCCGCCGTCCCGCATGCGTGGGATCGCCGGGGACACAGTGCGGATGCGGCAAGGATCAGTCAATCGCCGCACTGTGGCGTCCAAGTCGCACACAAACATGAAAATCGGCTGTTACAGAACAGTTGCAAAGCAGAAGCGCGGGGGCGTCTACGATTTCCTCTCTCCGACAAGCGCGACATAAGCATTGCCCAGCGCGCCGGCCCACAGAGCCGTCGAGATCAGGTTCCCGAAAAAGTTCAAAACGCTGAACGTCAGCCAGTGCCCGCGCATCGCCCTCAGCAGGTCGAACTGCCAGCGCTCGATATCTTTCGCGAACGCCTCTGCGGCGGCCTTCGACGACGCGGCCGCGTCTGCGCCGGCTCCCGGCGTCAGGTCCGGAAAATGCGGCAAGGCCGGCGCGGCGCCGCCAAGCACCGCAAAGAAGGCCACGATGCTCAAAATGAAAAGCGGTGCAAAGGTGAGAAGTAGGACGCCCAGCATATGCAACGCATTGCCGTGCGTGATCGCCCAAGAGCGTTCCACGCCCAAGGAATGCTCACCGACGACGACCGGCGCAACCAGCGTCAGGCGCAGCCCGGCCCAAATCGCGACGCACACAAGAACGATCAGGCCGAACGCGACTGCGACACCGATGACGGGAATCGCCGTGGACAGCGCGGCGAGTATCCCAAACACGAGCCCCGCCGCGATGGCGCCAGCAATGATCGCGATCCCCAATAGGATCGTCACGATGATGAGGCGAAACTCGCCGCCGCCCAGCCACAAATACACGAACAGCCCGGGCATGCGATCGCCGAAGATCACGACGCGCAACAGCGCAACCTCCGCTATGATGCCGGTCAGGAAGGCGACGATGCCGATCAAAAGCTGGACCGGTTCGTACGCCGCCGCGGCCGAGGGATTGGCGTGCGCGTCGATCGCCGCATCGATCGCCGCTCCGCCGTAGAAATACGAAACCGCGGCGCCGACCAAAAGCGGCGCCCACGCAAGCCTGAGGATCGTCCCGAACTCACCGAGCAAGAATCCATAGGCGCGCGAAACGGTACCCAACACCGGAATCCTGCTCATGGAGCCCTCGGTCCTCTCGCCTTGTGCGCGCATCGGCCCGCGCAGCGTCGATTTGCGGGCGAGACTAACCCACAGATCGGGGCCCTTCCATGGCACGAAAACCCCACCTTGCAAGCCTTTCGCCGCACGCGCCTGCCGCTCGCGCGCAAGCATGCTATAGCGTCCCGCTCCCGGGGACTCACATTACCGTCATCCATGTCACCTCTTGATCGCCGCACAGTTCTGAAATCGCTGGCCGGCTTCGCGGGCACGTTCGTCGCCACGGCGACCGTGCCGTTCGCGGCCGCCGCGCCACGTTCGCTGACGACAGGGCGCTTCCGCTTTCCGCAAGGCGTCGGGTCCGGCGACCCGCAACCCGACGGCATTGTCCTCTGGACGCGCGTCGAGGCGGGCGAACCCACCGATCAGCCGATCGACGTCCGCGTGCAGATTTCGCCGACGCCCGATTTCACCAACATCGTGCTCGACGAAATGCTGGGCGCAACGCCCGCGAGCGACTACACGCTGCGCCTCGTCGTCCAGGGGCTCGAACCGGATACGATCTACTTCTATCGCTTTGCCGCCGGCGGCGATCACTCGCGCCTCGGCCGCACGCGCACCGCGCCGCTGCCGAACGCCGAGCGCCCCACGCGCCTCGTCTTCGCCTCGTGCCAGAATTACGAGCAAGGTTTCTACGGTGCCTGGGCCCGCATGCTCGCCGACGATCTGTCGTCGCCCACCGAACAGCAGATCGACTTCGTGCTTTTCCTCGGCGACTTCATCTACGAGGTGCGCGGCGATCGCTGGGACGCCGACATGGGCAATCCGAAGTGGTTGAAGGGCGCCGACGGGCGCGAACGCATTTTCCCGCCTTTCCCCGACGGTTCGAAACCGTGGCCGTCGACGAGCTGGAACAAAAACCCGGGCGCGACGAACGCCGTGACGCTCGCCGATTATCGTTTCCTCTATCGCCTCTATCTCGGCGACGCTTATTTGCAGGCGGCGCGCGCGCGCTGGCCGTTCGTCAGCATGTGGGACGATCACGAATTCACCAACGACAGCTGGCAGACGCACGACACGTATTTCGACCAAGGTGGCAAGCCCGCGCAAAAACGCAAGGTCGCCGCCAACCAAGCGTGGTTCGAATACGTCCCCGCTTTGCTCACCGGCATGCCCGCGACCGGCCGCGTCGCCAACCCGGCGCGCGACTTCAAATGGGCCGACGTCAAGGACAGCGCCTACCTGGGACCGCAACAAGATTGGATCGACCCCAACATCGACAATCGCGCCGCGCTCGGTTCGATGACCGTCTATCGCACCCTGCGTTGGGGCAAGACGCTCGAACTGATCCTGACCGACAATCGCTCCTACAAATCGCCGCCGCCCAAGCCGCCCAAGATCGAGGGGCAAACCCTGCCTGCGATCGAAACGGTGAAGCTGCTCGACCTCGGCCGCACCGCCAACGAAGGCGAGCCGCCCGCGACCATCCCGGACACCGACATTCCAAACCCGCGCCGCCTGGCGCCCCGCGGTTCGGTTCTTGGACCCACGCAGAAGGCGTGGTTCAAGGACGTGCTGAAGGAATCCGACGCGCGCTGGAAGGTGTGGGCGAACTCGTTCCCCGCCTTGCCCTTCCGCCTGAACATCGGCGACTTCTACCCCTCCGGCATGCAGAACTCGGTGCTGGGCGTCGACGGCTGGAACGGCTATCCGTCCGAGCGGCAGGAGCTGATGGAGTTCATCCGCGACAACGGCGTCAGCAACGTCGTCGCCTGCGCCGGCGATCACCACATGCATATGGCGGGCTTCTTGGTCGACGATCTCGACGCCGACGTTCCGAATGCCGTCGCCGTCGAATTCGCCTGCGCCGGCATTTCGTCCGAGCCTGTCTTCCCCGGCGCCGAGCGCGCGGGCCGCACGAGCTCCGTCTTCCACAGCATCGTCACCTACACCAGCGGCGACGAAGTCGTCGAGAATTTCAACCTCGCGCTCTTGGGCGGCGTGAACGCCGCGATCGTCAGGTCCTGGACAGGCTCGAGCTGGCTCTCCGATGCTTGGTGGAACAGCAAGGCCAGTCCGGGCCTGACCTACATCGACACCAACTCGAACGGCTACAGGGTCTTGAGCGTCAACGCGGGCCGTGTCGAAGCGAACCTGGTCACGACCACCAACCCGGAAGTCGACCATGGCCCCAAGGGCTCGCCGATCATCCGCAAGGCAAAATTCACGCTGCGCGCGTGGGCGCCGGGCCAAACACCCGAACTGATCGGCCCCACGTTCCAAGGCAAACCCGCCTTCCCATTCGAGTGACAGGCGCAGATCGCAACGCTAGTCTCGCCCTCGACACCTATGCGAGGATGAGCAGCAATGTCGTTCCCCGACTACGCAAACTATGACGCGCTGGGCTTGGCCGAACTTGTCGCGAAGAAGCAGATCAGCCCGGCCGAACTCGTCGATGAAGCGATCGCGCGGATCGAAAAGCACAACCCGAACCTGAACTGCGTCATCTTCAAGACCTACGACCGCGCGCGCTCGGCCGCGAGGCTGCCGGTCGGCCCGGGCCCCTTCGGCGGCGTCCCCTTTCTGCTCAAGGACATTTTGGGCGCGCAGAAAGGCGTGCCGTCGCGCCAAGGCTCCAACTTCATCCCGCCCGTCCCCGCGCCGCACGATGCGACGATCGTACGTCGCTTCACCGGCGCCGGGTTGATCTCGCTCGGCAAGACCAACGTCCCCGAGTTCGGCCTCGTACCGACGACGGAGTCCGCGATCTACGGCCCTTGCCACAACCCGTGGGAACTCGATCACTCCGCAGGCGGTTCGTCCGGCGGATCGGGCGCGGCGGTTGCCGCCGGCATCGTGCCCATCGCGCACGCGAATGACGGCGGTGGTTCGATCCGCGCACCGGCGTCGGCCAACGGCCTTGTCGGGCTGAAGCCGACGCGCGGCCGCAACCCACTCGGCCCCGATCTCGGCGATGTCATGGGCGGCCTCGTCTGCGAAGGCGTCCTCACACGCAGCGTCCGCGATACGGCGGCGGCACTCGATGTGACCGCAGGCAACGAACTCGGCGACCCGTACTGGGCGCCGCCGAAGCCGAAATCCTATCTCGACGAGAGCCAAACGCCGCCCGGCAAACTGAAGATCGCGTTCGCAACGCAAAGCCTGTTCGGCAAAAGATTCGATCCCGAATGCGTCGCCGCGCTCGAAGCGACGGCCAAGCTGCTGCAAGGCCTCGGCCATCACGTCGAAGAGGCAAGCCCCGCCGTCGCCATCGACATGTTGATGCAATCCTTCATGCCGGTGTGGGCCTCGGGCCTCACGATGCTGATCGACGGCACCGCGATGCTCACCGGCCGCACGCCGCACGAGAGCGACTTCCAGGGCTTGACCTGGGGGCTCTACCAAATGGGCAAGCAGATCACGGCGTCGCAGTACCAGATGTGCTGGTTCCAACTGCACGCCGTCGCGCGCCAGATCGCGCACTTCCACGACACCTACGACGCCTGGATGACGACGACCTTGGCCACGCCGCCCGTGCGCAACGGCACCTTCGATTTCCACGAGAAGGACCCGCTCAAGGCGTTCGCGCCGATCATCGACTACCTGCCCGTGACCGCCATCCAGAACGCGACCGGCCAGCCCGCGATCTCGCTGCCCTTGCACTGGGCGGCCAACGGCCTGCCGGTCGGCGTCCACTTCGCCGGCCGTTTCGGTGACGAGACCACCCTGTTGAGGCTTGCAGGCCAGCTCGAAAAAGCGAAACCTTGGGCCGACCGTCATCCGCCGATCTGGAATTGAGAGGAAACATCATGGGCTTCGCGCAATACGCCGACTACGATGGTTTGGGTTTGGCCGAACTCGTCCGCAACAAGGACGTCGCGCCGAGCGAATTGCTCGAAGCCGCGATCGAACGCGCCGAGCGCAACAACCCAAAGCTCAATGCCATCGTCCACAAAGCCTATGGCATGGCGCGCGCCGCCGCGAAGACCTTGCCCGACGGCCCATTCAAAGGCGTGCCGTTCCTGATCAAGGATCTGGGCATGGAGGTCGCCGGTCTGCCGCGCAGCGACGGCACCGCCTTCAACAAGAACGAGAATGACACCTTCGACAGCCTGCTCGTGCAACGCTACAAGGGCGCCGGCGTCAACATCTTCGGCAAGACCAACACGCCGGAATTCGGCATCACCGGCACGACCGAGAGCGCGCGCCTCGGCCCCTGCCGCAACCCATGGAACACCGACCACATCACCGGCGGCTCGTCCGGCGGATCGGCGAGCGCGGTCGCCGCCGGCATCGTGCCGCTCGCGAACGCGTCGGACGGCCTTGGCTCGATCCGCATCCCGGCCGCATGCTGCGGCCTCGTCGGCATGAAGGTGACGCAGTACCGCGTGCCGCAAGGTCCCGAACATGACAGCGGCCTCGGCCACGGCTACGGCGTGCATCACGTGGTGTCTCGCACCGTGCGTGATTCCGCCGCCATGCTCGATTGCATCGATATCCCCGAAGCTGACACGCCCTACCCTTCGCCACCGAAGACGCGGCCCTTCCTGCAGGAAGTGACGACGGCG
>JBGOVA010000323.1:0-2657 GCA_041477875.1 Micropepsaceae bacterium
ACGTGAACGCGCGCGAGGAATTCGGTTGGACCGCTCTGCACTTCGCCGCCGAGCCGCGCGACGAGCCCGTCCGCGAACCGCCGACCGCCGACCGCGCGCGCATCGTCGAGATGCTCCTCGCCGCCGGCGCAAAGCTCGACGCACGCACCGACGCCGGCGACACGCCGCTGACGGTCTGCGAACGTTATACCGAAGTGTGCAAAGCGCTCGCCAAGGCCGGCGCGCCTAGCGCTGCCGGAGGCCCTTCACCACGGCCGAAGTCATCGGCTTCCCACTGAGATCGACGACGCGCGAAATTTCCGCGCCGCCGAATTTCACCTCCGACAACACGCCCACCGCAAGTCCGTGATAATAGATGCGCCGCCCGTCGACGCGTGAACCGGCGTCGCGGTTCGGTCCGAAATAGAGCGGCAGCAGGCTGTCTTCGTCGTTGTCGCCGTCGCGCGACGCGAGGATGACCGCGATGTCCGGCGTGAAGACGGCGCCCATGCCCGTGCCTTGCGTGACTTGGCGGCACGCGCCCATGCCGAAACTCAGCTCGCAGGTGTTCTGCGCCATGAAACCGGGCGCCGTGCGCGCGTGGATCGCAAGCGCCGCCTGAACGATCGCCTCGCACTGGTCCGCATCGAAGGAACGCAGACAGTCATGATGCGTCGCAAGCACCAATGCGGTGTCCGGTTCGCGGTGCCACAACGCCGCCACGACGAGCACGACGGCGGCGACGCCAAGCACGATCAAAAAGATCGCGAGCCCGTAGTCGCGCAGATCCGCCGTATCGTCCGAAGACTCTTTGGTCATAAAGCCCGTCCCGCGGAGCGAGTTTGGCGCACACGGATTAACGCGGCGCTAAGCACCGCGCGCCCGGCCAAATCCGCCGTTTCAGTGCAGCGTGTCCGGGTGCCAGATGGCCTCGACCTGACGCTTGCTGACCATCAGCGCGCAATACTTCTCCGCGCCCGAACCTCTGTTCTTGCCGGGTTTCGGCTTCGCGGCCGTCTTCGGTTCGGTGAACACGTTCTCGCGGCCCTCGAGGAACGAGAACGGTTCGAACCCGCATGATTTCCAAAAGGCCGCCTCTATCGGCTCCCACATGCCAGCAGTGCCCGCGCGCCCCCAAATGACGAGTTTGCCCTCCGCCGCCTTCTCGCGGAATTCTTCGAGACGCTTCGGCCCTTCGGAACTCGGCGGCGGCGACCACGCCTGGTTCGACGTCCACTCGCCGTTCAAGGTCCACACGACCGCATCCGAAAACCACACGTCGCGTTCCGTTGAAGGGGACTGCGGCGCGAATTTCGTCGCGACCTCTTTCGCCGAAGGTCCGGCCGTTAACGATTCTTCCATCCCGGCGTCCGGCGCGGGCGCAGCTTCGGCGACCTTGCGCTTGCGCGGAGCGCGCTTTTTCGGCGCCTTCTGCGCGACCGGTTCTTCGCCGCCCGCGGGCGCCGATTGCGCCGCAACGACGGCAACAGGCGCAGCCTTCACCACCGCCGGCGCATCCGCCGCGGCACGCGCGGCTTTCGCGGTTTTCTGCGGCTGAGCCGGCGGTGCCGCAATCTCTCCCGCCGCGTTGTTCATCAGCGCCGCCGACGTCGCAAGCGACGCCTTCTTGGCCCCGAACAAACCTCCAAACAAACGCCCGATCCACCCCGACACGACACATCTCCACGCAACCGATCGCGCGCGAATCATAACTGATTCGCCCCCCCACTCGGGGCATGCCTTCAACGTAAGCATGGCCGGCGTGCGCATTTTGCAACGACGCGACGCACCGTTTCAGGATGCGGCGCGGGGCGAGTTGCAGCGCGCCTCCCGCGCGTCCGCCGTCGCATCCGATCATCCGTACACGGACCAAATGGTTTTCGCCTCAACGACAGCGTGCGGCGGTGCCGAATGCACGCCATCCGCTTGAGTTCCACGCCGACTCATCGCTGGTTGAAATCCACCACCCACGCGGCGAGCGTGCGCAAGAACTTCGTCACGGATTCGCCGTAACCGCTTCGCCTGTGGCCCATGCGTGACAGCCGGACCCGCGTTCTCTGGGTAAGGTCTGCCCGCTTCACCGGGCGCCCCCACCCGTCGGTTCGATGCCGCGGCAACGCCCAGCTGGCCCCTCGCAATAACAAAAGAAATGGTGTGTGTATGAAAACGAGATCGCTGCTTCTCAGCGCTGCCGCGTCCTTTGCGCTTGCTGCGTCCGCCAACGCCACGAACATTCACGGCTGGTATCTCGGCCTCGAAGGCGGTGCCAATTGGATCGAAGACGTCGACGCTGTCGCGGTGTTCGATGCCAATCCCCCGGGCGCGCCATTCGTGACCGGCGTCGGAACGTTCGGCTTCGACACCGGCTGGGCCGTGCTCGCGACCGTCGGCTATGGCTTCGGCGGCAACTGGCGCGCCGAACTCGAAGGCGGCTATCGCCACAACGATTTCGACATCACCACTGTCGCCGGCGATGTTGAAGAATGGTCGGCGATGGCGAACTTGCTCTACGACTTCCACCTGACGCCCTCCCTTGACCTGACGTTGGGCGCGGGCGCCGGCGCCGACTTCGCGAATGTGAACTTCCCGGCCGCCGCATTCGACGACGACGATTGGAACTTCGCCTATCAAGGCATCGCGGGCTTGTCGTATGCCCTCACCAATCACCTCGACCTGAC
>JBGOVA010000250.1:0-5363 GCA_041477875.1 Micropepsaceae bacterium
GAGAACGCGGTCAAAGCCGCGCAATCGGAATCGCGCGCGGCCGATCACGCCTTGTCTTATGCGCGCGAGGAACGTGCGCGCGGCGAGGCCGTTTTGGCGGCGCAGCGCGAGCGCGTGGCCGAGGCCGTGACGCGGGCGCGCGATACGCTCGATTGCGCGCCGGAGGAGTTGGCCGCGAACGCCGAGCATGAGCCCGGCGACGCGCTGCCCGCGCTCGATGCGGCGGAGTCGCGCGTCGAGAAGCTGAAGCGCGAGCGCGAGCAATTGGGCGGCGTCAATCTGCGCGCCGACGAAGAGGCCGACGAATGCGAGGCGCGGCTGACGTCGCTCCAGACCGAGAAGACCGATCTTGAGGAAGCGATTTCGCGCTTGCGTCAGGGCATCGGCTCGCTCAATCGCGAAGGACGCGAGCGGTTGCTGGAGGCGTTCGAGCGGGTGAACGCGAATTTCTCGAAATTGTTCACGTCGCTGTTCAGCGGCGGCGAGGCGCGCCTGACGCTGACGGAATCGGACGACCCGTTGGAAGCGGGCCTTGAGATTCTCGCGCGTCCGCCGGGCAAACGCTTGCAAACGATGTCGCTGCTCTCGGGCGGCGAGCAGGCACTGACCGCTTTGGCGATGATCTTTGCCGTGTTCCTGTGCAATCCGGCGCCGGTGTGCGTGCTGGACGAAGTCGACGCACCGCTCGACGATGCGAATGTGGAGCGTTTCTGCAATCTGCTCGACGAGATGACGCGCATGACCGAGACGCGGTTCCTCGTTATCACGCACCACGCGCTGACCATGTCACGGATGGACCGCTTGATCGGCGTCACTATGCAGGAACGCGGCGTCAGCCAGCTCGTGGCGGTCGATCTGGCGGGGGCCGAACGCGTCCTCTCGGCGCAGGCGGCGGAGTGAGTCGGACGCGCATCGGCGCGACGCAGTGACACGGGTTTGGATCGCTCCGCCACTTCACCCGCAAAGCCGCAGAACGCCTGGCCTTTTCACCAGTTTGCGTTGCAGCAATTGCCTTGACGGACCACAGCCCCGCCCATATGGTCCGCGCGGCTTTCGGAGGGGTTTCGTGCGGCCCTCAGGCACCTGCCCTTGGTGACCCACCAATCAGGCAACAGCGACGATCCGGACAAGAGGCATCTTGATGACCTCGGCCGACGGATCGAGGCCGTACGCGATCACACGCCGGCGGCCAAGCCTGCCCAGTCGTCCGGTCGCCTCAACGTCGTCTACCGTCTCTCCACCGAGTTCGTCGCCGCGGTCTTCGTCGGTATCGCCCTCGGGTTGGGCTTCGACTACCTGACCGGATGGAAGCCCGTTGGGATCATCGTGTTCTCGGTGCTCGGCATCGCGGCGGCTTTCTACGCCGTGTTTCGCGCGATGCGTCAGTTGAACGCCGAGCAAGACAAAGAAGGAAAGTGATCCATGGCCGCCGGCCACAGCCCGATGGCGCAGTTCGAAGTGCACAGGCTGATCCCGCTGGAGATCGCGGGCACGGACCTGTCGTTCACGAATGCGAGCCTCTTCATGCTGCTTGCGGTCATTTGCGGTTCGGCGCTGTTGGTGTTGGGCGTCAAGCGCGACGGCATCATCCCCAGCCGCATCCAATCGATCGTCGAGGTGATGTACGACTTCATCGAACGACAGACCGTGTTGAGCGTGATGGGCGAATCGGGGCGCAAGTTTTTTCCGTTCATCTTCTCGCTCTTCATTTTCATCTTCTTCTCGAATTTCCTGGGGCTCGTGCCCTATTCCTTCACCGTGACGAGCCACATCATCGTGACCTTCGCGATGGCGATCAGCGTGTTCGCGCTGGTGCTCATCGTCGGGTTTTGGACGCACGGACTGCATTTCTTCAGCTTGTTCGTGCCGTCGGGCGCGCCGCTCTGGATCATGCCGATCATCGTGCCGATCGAGATCATCTCGTTCCTGTCGCGCCCGATCAGCCTTTCCGTTCGTCTCGCGGCGAACATGCTCGCGGGCCATACGATGCTGAAAGTGTTCGCCGGCTTCGTTGTGACCATGCTGAGCGCGGGCGGCGTATTGGCGGCGTTTTTCGTCGTGCCGATCGTTGCCGGCGTCGTGATCACCGCGCTCGAGGTTCTGGTCGCCGCCATTCAGGCTTGGGTCTTCGCGCTTCTGACCTGCATCTATCTGAACGAGGCCGTTCACTTGCACGAGCACTGAGTTCGGACATCGTTACGTTTCACTCTTACAACCGCTCATAGGGAGTTTCACAAATGGACGTCGCAGCAGCAAAAATGATCGGTGCGGGCCTTGCCACCATGGCGCTGATCGGCGCCGGTATCGGCGTCGGCAACGTGTTCGGCAACTATCTGGCGGGCGCGCTGCGCAATCCGTCGGCGGCCGCCGGTCAGCAGACGAACTTGCTCTTGGGCTTTGCGCTCTGCGAAGCGACGGGCCTCTTCGGTCTCGTCGTCGCCTTCATTCTGATGTTCAGCTGATCCGCCACTTCTGACGAAGGCTCACGGCCATGGCGGGTCACACCGCGACCGAACTGCAGTTCGCCAATGTTGCGCCGCCGGAGGATCCGCCTGCGAGCGGTCAGCCGCCGGCCGACCATGCGAGCGAGGATCTGCAAACCGGCACGGAGCATGCGGCCAACGGTCATGAGGGCAAGGCCGGGTTGCCGCAACTCGACACGACGACGTTCGCGGGACAGATATTCTGGCTGCTGATCTCGTTTGCGATCCTCTACTTCGTGATCTCGCGCATTGCCGCGCCGAAGATCAGCGGCGTGATTTCGGCGCGCGCGGGCCGCATCAAGGGCGACATCGACGAGGCGGCGGCGGCCAAGCGGGCGAGCGAGGCGGCGATTGCTGCCTATGAGAAGGCGCTCGCCGATGCCCGGACGCGGGCGCTCAAGCTCGGCGACGAGATCCGCAAGGACGTTCAGGCCGACGCGGACAAGAAGAACGCTGTTGCGGCCCAACAGCTTGCCGCGGATGCGCTCAAGGCCGAAAAGCGCATCGCGGACATGCGGACAGCCGCCATGGCGCGCATCGGCGATGTGGCGCGCGAGACGGCGGGCGAGATCGTGTCCAAGCTCACGGGCGAGGCAGCAAACATCAGCGAGCTCGACGCGGCCGTGCGCGGCGCGCTGAAGCGGGCCTAAGGGAGATTGGGTTGAGCGAATTCTTTCAGGATCCGACGTTCTGGGTTGCCGTCGGCACGGTGCTTTTCATCGCGCTCCTGATCTGGCGACGCGTGCCCGCGCTCATCGCCAAGATGCTCGACGACCGCGCGGCCGCGATCAAGGCCGAACTCGACGAGGCCAAGCGCCTGCGCGAAGAGGCCGAGGCTTTGCTCAAGCAGTACCGCGCGAAAACCGCCAATGCCGAGCAGGAAGCCAAGGCGATTATCGACACCGCGAAGGAAGTGGCCGGTCGCATGGCCATCGATGCGCGCGCGCAGTTGCAGCTGCAGCTCGAGCGGCGCGCGAAGATGGCCGAGCAGAAGATCGCGCAGGCGGAAACCGAAGCCATCGCCGAGGTGCGCGCTGCGGCCACGGCTGCCGCCACCGCTGCCGCCGCCGAGGTCATCGGCAAGCGGATGACGGAAGCCAAGGGCGACGAGTTGATCGAAACGTCGATCCGCGACCTCAGGACGAAGCTGCATTAGCGGGCGGATCGCCCAGCACCGCGGTCACGAGTTCCGTGTCCATGTATTCGGTGAGTTCCTTCAACTTGCCGCCGGCGAGCCTGAAGACCTTGGAGGCCCCGCCACGTGGCCGTCGTCTCGGACGTTCCGGCCTGCCAGCGAAATCCGATCAGGCCGCAGAACTCGCCGTCCCAGATCCAACGATTGAAGCTGGGCAGGCGCTTGATCATTGTCCCGTCGGGTAGTTTGAACGGCGGTCCCTTCGCCTCCTGATCATCGAGACTGTCGACAAAGGCCGCCGCGTCGGCTGCGATCTTTTGCAGCTGTTCTTCCGCGCCGGCACGATCACTCACATTGTCGGGGTTCCAACCGCGTCGAAGCGCGTCTACGAAGGCAGGCAAGGCCTCCAGCGTTGGCTTCAGGAGCGTGATGGGTTGGCTTCACTTGCCCTTCCGGCGCCCCGCATGGCGTGCCTCATGATCGAGGAGCCAGCGTTTGCGTTCAAGACCGCCTGCGTATCCCGTGAGCGAGCCGTCGGCGCCGCGCACGCGATGGCAGGGCACGACGATGCCGATCGGGTTCAGGTGATTGGCAAGGCCGACCGCGCGGGCGGCGTTCGGGGCGCGGATGGCGCGGGCCTGCTCGCCGTAGCTGCGGGTTTCGCCGGCGGGGATGCGGCGTAGCGCGGCCCAGGCGCGGCGCTGGAACGGCGTGCCGAGGGTCGCCACCGGCAGACCGTCGATCGCGTCGATCTCGCCTTTGAAATAGCGCGCCAAGGCTTGGGCGAATTTCGAGCGCACTTTGGCGGGTTCCAATTCCGCGCCTTTGAAGTGGCGCGCCAGCATTTGGCGCAGGCGGTCTTCGCAGTCGGCGAATTCGAGGTTGCAGATTTCCTTGCCGTTGTGCGCGATCAGAATCGCGCCGATCGGGCTTTCGATTTTCTCGAGTTTCAGGTGCATGTCACTCATCCTTGTTCGTCATGGACGGCAACATAGGCGCGCGCGTCACCGCGCGCTTCCCGAATTCCGACGTCAATCGCCCGAGAGGAACGAGGTCATCAGCCAGCGGCCTTTGCGCTTCTCAAATAGGGCGCGGTAGTCGATGGGGCTGCGCACGTCTTGCGCCATGACGAAGCCTTGTTTGCCTTTGGCGTCTTTCACTTCGATCCAATTGTCGGGGCCGGCTTCGTGTTGCGGCTTCGGCGGGTCGCCGACGAAAGTCAGGATATCGCGGTCGAGTGGGCGCACGATCGGCGCGTCGGATTTCGGTTTCGCGCGCATCACGGCGCCTTCCTTCGTGACGACGACTTTGTCGAAGCCATCGACGTCGGAGGGGAAGGCACTGAAGACGTATGGCGCACTGAAAGCCGTTTTGCTGTCGAAATTGCCGCCCATCTCGACGACGAGCGACAGAGCGGGCCAAATTGCGCTCTTCGGATCCTCGGGCTTCCAGCCTTTGCGAAACCTGGCGGCGCCGGCTTCGGCATCGTCGAAGGAATTCTTGATGTTGGGCGCGACGAGCTTCATCAGCGCGGGTGCGTCCCTGCGCGCGATGACGTCCTTCAGCGCGTTGCGGAATTTCACGAACGACGCGTCCTGCGGGCCGTCGTCCCAGAATTTTACGCGTTCGGTGAGCTCGTTGGCGCTTGCCGGCGCAAAGGCGAGCAGCGACATGACGAGTGCGGCGAGCAAACGGACGATCATCGCTTTTCCCCTCAGACTTTTTTGAGCGACGGCCAATCTCGC
>JBGOVA010000148.1:0-11412 GCA_041477875.1 Micropepsaceae bacterium
AGCCAGCTTGGCCAAGCCAAGAAGGTGCGCATCACGAAGGACGACACGACGATCATCGACGGTTCGGGCAAGAAGTCCGAGATCCAGGCGCGCGTCGCCCAGATCAAGGCCCAGATTGAGGACACGACCTCGGACTACGACAAGGAGAAGCTGCAGGAACGCCTGGCGAAGCTCGCAGGCGGCGTTGCGGTCATCCGCGTCGGCGGCGCAACCGAGGTCGAAGTGAAGGACAGGAAGGACCGCGTTGACGACGCGCTCAATGCAACGCGTGCGGCGGTCGAAGAGGGCATTGTGCCAGGCGGCGGCGTAGCACTGCTCTATGCTTCCAAGTCGCTCGCGAACCTGCACATCGCGGGCGACGATCAGAAGGCCGGCGTCAACATCGTGCGCAAAGCGATCCAATCGCCGATCCGTCAGATCCTCGAGAACTCGGGCGTTGAGGCCTCTCCGGTCGTTAATCGCCTGCTTGAGGGCAAGTCGTCGACAGCGGGCTTCGACGCGCAGAAGGAAGAGTATGTCGACATGATCGAGGCGGGTATCGTCGACCCGACCAAGGTCGTGCGCACGGCGCTTCAGGATGCGGCGTCGGTCGCCGGTCTCCTAATCACGACCGAAGCCATGATCGCCGAGAAGCCAGAGCCGAAGAGCGGCGGTGGCATGCAGGGCGGCATGGGCGGCATGGACATGTAATCGACCCGAAAGGGCGAGTTGCAGCGAGGGGCCGGAGGAAACTCCGGCCCCTTGTTCACGTCCTGATCATGACAGCGCGAAGAACTCGCTTTCGCGTGAGAGGTGGCATACCATTCCTTAGAAGAATATTGGCATTGTTCGGTGTCGGACGTGTTCCTGGCGGCGGCGATGGTCGGACATTCTCGTCCGGATGCAACGCGAGAATCAGAACGCGCTCGCGCTTCGCCTCTTGGCTACCGCCAGCTCGACAGGAGTATGCGATGGAAAGCGCAACATTTCGGAAATGGCTGGTGGAGCAAGGGTGTCGGTTCGATCAGCATGAGCAGCACCAGCGGCACGAAGGTCACGTCATGGTGACGGTGCATCGGGACGATCGAAAGACGGTGGTTCCCCTTGGAGGCTCGCACCAGATCCTCGATCCGCGCGTGGTGCGTCGAACCTGTGAAGAGCTCGGGCTCGATTGGTCTCAACTGCCAGGGTCAAAGAGCCGCGTTTGAGGTGACAGGTGATGCTGTCGTGGGTGTCGGGAAACTGTTCGGCACAATTGTCTGAAGGTTGAGACCGCGCAAAGGACATAAGGGCCGGTCAGTGCGTCGCGATGTTCCGCAGCGACAGTGCGTCGCGATGGTCAACCTTTTGATGCCTTGGGCGTCCGAGAACTCTGCAAAGCCAGCCCACGGGACCGCCCTCATATGCGGCGTAAACTTCTTGGCCGGAGGCCGTATCCGGAACGCCACGATGACCGCTGATCTGAGCGATGTGAATTCGAAAATACACGAGCTCCATTGGGCGCGTTTTCTCCTGGAGCAACGTCTTCGCGTAACCGGGCTCCCACCACATGGGCCACTTTTGCAATAGGTCGTACGCGCGTTTGCGAGCCGCATCGTACTGAGGCGTATCGGACAACTCTTCATACTTGCCAGAGACAATCACCGTGGCCCAATTCTGTGAGCTCACCAATTCCTCGACCTCGACGCAAACCAGCGGATTTGCACGCATCCAGGAGATCTTTTGTCCGACCGTTGAAAAGCTGTAAATGCAATTGTCGTCGTACGCACAATAGATCGGGGTGATGTAGGGTTGCCCTTCATCGGCACAGGCCAATCTACCCAATCGCGCACACGCCAACAGCTCGATGCTGGCTTGCCTGGTCATGTCATGGATCAACATATCGGCCCTCTCGTCCAACCTCCTCGGTCGAACTTACGCGTGCGAACGAGATGGCGGCACAATAACCGCGTCGCGGCGCGGGGCACCTTTCTGCCGCGCTGAAGTTGGCGCGATGAAACCGCGACCCGGCACTGGATAGTCAGTGCTTGCCACTCTAACGCTTGATACGCGAGGTCACATTGGCCTTGCCCGTCGCGCACGACCAAAACCCAATCACACAAGAACTCGGCCTCGTGGACTTTGAGGCACATCAATCTCCGCGAACGATTTCGAGGCTTGTCCTGAGTTCCAAGTTGGCGGTGGGTTGCTGCTTCGTCTCGGCGCGGTCGTGCCTTAGCCCTCGCCAAATGACCGGCGCCCCCAAACCAATGGTCCCGACGCTCCTTTTGACTCTAACGTATAGCTACCCTAATATTATGGTGACTATATGAACGAGTGCGGAGGAACAGTGGGTCTGCGCGAGACAAAGAGACGGCGCCAGCATCGGCAGCTGATGGAATGTGCGATCGCCCTCTTTCGCAAGCGCGGCTACGACCAAACGCGTGTCCAGGACATCATCGAGCGCGCGGAGGTAAGCGAGGCGACATTCTTCAACTACTTCCCGACGAAAGACGCCGTGCTCGAAGCGTTCGCCCTCGATCGCGTGGACCGATACGGCCACCTGCTGAAGGGCGCCTTGCAGGCGTCGGGCCGACCACTCGCCGAGCGCCTACGCAAACTCCTGCGCGCGATGGCGCTCGGATTCTCCGACGACCGCGCGTTCATGGCGGTCGTCGCCACACGGTCGAAGCTTTTCTTCGGCGCCCGCGACGCGATGCTCCACAAGGAGCTGCTGACGTACGAACTGCTCGGGCGCCTGTTCCGAGAGGGACAGGAGCGCGGCGACGTGCGCACCGACATCGACGCCATGCAGTTCGCCGAAATCTTCACCGGCGTGTACACGCTCACGATCATCAACTGGCTTACCAGCTGGCGGGATGACGCGACCCCGCTGGAGGAACGGCTGATGCGAGCTGCCGCCGTGTTCATCGATGGCATTCGACCGAGCGCAAAAAAAGGGAAGCGGCGATGAGCGCACCCCAGACACCGAGTGATCTTTTCCTCGAGCGCTTCATAGAGTGGGCAAGAGATCGCGACGATGTGAAGGCGGCACTCTTGGTCGGCTCGCGCGCGCGAAGCGTGCAGCCGGCCGACGAATGGTCGGACGTGGACATCATGCTGATCACCACCCGGCCCAAACGATACCTTCGGACGAGCGAGTGGCTGGCCGCTCTCGCTCCGGTCTGTCTTACGTACGTGATCGAGCGGGCAGTGGGCGACCGGCATGTTCGACACGTCGTGTTCGAGGGGCCGGTGATGGTCGACTTCGCCGTCGTGTCCAATCTGGAGACGCGGTGGGGAGCACTCGTATTGCGCATGGTGACTTGGGCGCCTGCGACGGTGCACCTGATTCCTCACGGCTTCCGGAGCCAAATCACATCTTGGTTCGATACGCTGCGCAAAGGGCGCCCCCTCGTCCTTGTGGACAAGGGACATGCGGCTTCTCGTTTGCTGGATGTCCGCCTCCCCGAAGTCGCCCCCACCGCGTTGGGCGCTCACGAGTTCAGCGAGGCCGTCAACGCGTTCTGGTCGCTGGCCATGTGGGTCGCCAAGCTCGCGCTACGGGGCGAACTATGGTCAGCCAACTGGTTCGCTGCCCATCAGCTGCAAGGAGAGCTGTTGCGCATGATCGAATGGCACGCGAAGGCGGAGCACGGCGGAGATTACGACACTTGGTTCGCCGGGCGCTTCATCCGAACCTGGGCGGCCCCCGACGTCGCGGCACGTCTCACGCAGGTATTCGCCCGATACGACCAGGACGATGTCTGGCGCGCGCTCTTCGCGGCGATGGATCTCTACGGCCGGCTCGCACGAGAGACTGCAGGTCGCCGGAGCCTCGACTATCCTGCGTCATCGGAGCGACGCGTCATCGACTGGATCAATCGCTGGCGGGCGGCTCATGCTGGTAGTGTGTCAAGCGGCCCCATTGTCGTCGAATCCGGGTCTCGATAGCGCTCGGGGGAATCGGCCGCGTAGATTGCGGCTCACACGTCGCGCTGCGACCCTCGCATAACCGAATGGAGAGTTGCCGCGCAACGGCGGCTCTCCGCGGCTTCTGAGATGTTGTGCTGATGGTGCCGCCTGCGTGACTCGAACACGCGACCCCCGCATTACGAAGCGACGATTTATTATGTCCCCACATTTCATCGGAGTGCGCCGGAATCACCTCTCGTGCGCGGAAAGACGCGGCCTCTGAGGTGTTGGATGTGTTCCGAATCTCGAACTCCAGGGAACGCCGCTGAACCGGCTTGAAATGTGGCGAAACGTAGAAAGTGCAAACACGCTGCAAACACAAACCTGTCAGCCTCAATCGGGTGGACTCGTCCCGGGGGACGGCTGGATCATGCCCGATTGCCGACGTTGAACGCCTGTCCGGGGTATGGCCGGAACTCGCCGGAATCGGACATTCGGACGCAGCGTCGTCGTCGACAACCTTTGCAAGTAAAACGACGAACGCTACGCCTCACGATCACTGAACCGGCCGCCGTTTGTGCGCCGATACACAGGGTTGACCCTCGGCCCGAGAAGGCCGAAGTGGCGGCGTAGAGACCGGTCCCTCACTCCTCGACCAGTTTGAACGACGCACCGGCGCTGCCGCGAACGCTGAGCGTGCAACTCCCGGCGTCAGGCGGCACCGTCCACAGCGTTTCGGCATCGATGGCCGCATCCAAAACCGTGGTTTGGCAAACGAGGTGGTAGCCCTTCATCTCACCCTTGATGTCGGAGAAGGAAAACTTCCGGCGCAACAAAGCGTGCCGCCACTCCGCCGCCTGCGAGCCGCCGAAGACCGGAGAGAGCTCCGCGGCGACGACGATGGGCGCCGGGTCCTTCAGCGCCTCGCCGATCCGCGCGACGATCTTCGCGGCGCTCGTTCCGTCGGCGGCAGCGGCAGGCGCGACGCTCTTGAGCTGATCAAAGGCGCACCGGGCGCCGGCGAAATCGCCGTATTCCGCCTCCGCCTGAACCCGCAGCTCGAGCGCGGCCTGCGCCACCTTCCTATCGAGAAAAAAGCCCTGCTGAATCGTCGCGTGACGCAGGTGGTAGAGCGAGCGCGGCTTGTCTTGTTTTGCCGCGTAAGCAACCACAAGCGCGAGCGAGACCAGCGATTGTTCATAGAGGTTGAGGCGCTGATCGAGGGCGGATTCAAGCGTGGGGATCGCGTCGTCGAACTTTTTCTGGGCGAGCATGCTGCGGCCAGTGTTGTATTTGCGAACGATGGCGGCATGTGTGGTCGCATGCTCGTCGGCATCCGAACCCGCATACCGAAAGACGACGTTGACGGTGTTGCCGAATTGATCGACGGGCACGCCGTGGTGCGTCGCCGGCGAATAGTGCCATGTCGCCAGGGCCTTGCTCGCCGACGCGGCGACACTTTTTGCACCGATGGCGTCGAGCACGACAATGTCCCGAACCGTGCCGTCGCGTGAAATCGTGAAACCCAATTGAACCCAACCCTCGCTTTCCTCGTTGACGTCTTCTTGGGGAAAAGCCGGCGTGGGTACAAAGGTCGCGTGAGCCAGGGTAAAATCCGCGATGCTCGCGTCCTGAACGCATGGCGTGTCGAACGAGACTTCACCCAATCGCTTCGGCCGCGAGGTCGGCAAATCGAGAGGCCGCTGCGGCAGGATCACCGGCCCCATGGGGTCCATCGACCCCATGCCGCAGCACGTTATCAAGACGGCCATAACGCCAAGCGCCGTACGAACGGATTGCCAAGTCTTCATCAATGTGCCCTCCGCGACGGCAACAAGAACTGCGAGGGACGTTCATTGAACCAGCCTTCTCCGCAAATGAAAAGGCGGGCTGGTCGCGCTTCCCGCGCTGGGCAGAGGACGACCCGCGCAAGCCCTGGCTTGCCATGTGGGGCTATCTACCCGAACCTCCTCCGTCATGACCTAAGGATGTCCGCCGTGAGGCCTGAGTCATGGGCCACCATGAGTTTGTGGGTCTGTGTCTGCGTGTTGCGGCGCAGCGACGATGGCTCGATCCAAAGCACTGGCAGTCGCGGATGCCCGGGCAAACAGCCGATCAGCGAATGACCGGATCGCTCGAAACTGGACATTCCCAACGTGACATCGATCAGTTTGAAGTTCGCCGACAACGGTCATTCGCGACTTCCGCCGGCTTCAGCGCGGATCCAAATCGAACGTCTTCATATGCGCTCCTGAACGAGAAGCCGAGAGCATAGCCCGTGCAGGCGAAGCTGTACGCAGATGTCGCAATGGGCCACGCGACGTAGCGCCAAATTTGCGGAACGTCTCAGTCGACCCGGGCCCGCCGTGCGCGGACACTACTGCGGTGAGGCGGGAGAACGCCGGAAAGCGACATTTGCAATGTCGCGTTGGGGACCTGGCTGAGAACGCCGCAATCTCGGGCGGGACGTGCGGCGACGTCCCCAATATCCTTCGTCGAAGAAGTTTATGACGGGCGCGTACTGCGTTGACAATCCTGAGTGTATTCGACCCAGTCGCCATCGGGGGCCTTACGCTCGCATCGTCATCAGTGCCTTCGCGACTGCACGGGCAGCATTGTTTTCTAGAAGAATTATGAGTTGCTGATCGCCGACACCAAAGCGACTGTCTTGCGCTCGTCGCGGGAATTGTAAGTCGGCCCAAACAACTGGCGGGCGAGCTGTCGCCTGACGACATTGGTCTTCGCTGTCAGGCGCGCGCGTCACTCTTCCGGCTCTGCCCCGGCCCACCAACAGACATCACGGTGTGCCTGTCGGCTTTGTCGATGATGTGGACTGGCGCAGCCTTGAGGTGTTTACCTTATCAGCGTAGCCTGTCGTGGGTTCTCGGGGGAAGAGCCATGAAGCATCGTACAGCGATACTCGCTGTGATGATCGGTGCCGCCCTTACCTTGCCGCACAGTTCCATCGCAGCCAGTCGCGGCCCGACATTGTCGATTGATGGGGTCGCAGTCACCGGTTCGCTCATCGAGCGCCAAGAGTTCGCCTCGACGGCGCCAATCACCGTTATCGACAAAGCCGACATCGACGCGTCGGGCCTAGTGAGCGTCGGCGACATACTGCAGAGATTGGTCTCGCAGTCGAATGCGATCAACGCGCAGTTCAACAATGGCGGCGATGGCTCCATCCGAGTGGGCCTTCGCGGTCTCGGCTCTGGGCGCACTCTTGTGCTACTGAACGGCCGCCGCCTTGCTCCGGGCGGTACGGGCGCCGACGGCAGCGCCGACCTCAATGCCATTCCGCTCTCGATCATTTCACGAATCGAGGTGTTGAAGGGAGGCGCGTCTGCCATTTACGGGTCAGATGCAATCGGCGGCGTCATCAATCTCATTACGCGCGACGATTTTCGCGGCATCGAGGGTAGCGCCTTTGCCGGGACCTCGGGAAAGAGCGACGGCTCAACGTACGACTTGAATTTCGCATTCGGCACGGGCGGCGACAACGGCAGCCTGACACTGACGATGAACTACTCCGGCCAAGACGCTGTGTTCGCGGGTAAACGAGATTTCTCGAAAATACCGTTGGCCTTTGATTACGTCGCGCGCAAACCGGTCTATGTCGGTTCGACGGCGACTCCGAACGGGTTGTTGACCAGGGACGCGTTTGAAGAGTTCTTCGACCCGGGTAATGCGCGCTATCAGTCGGACATCGTCGCCAACTGCCCGCTCTCGATTTTCGGGGACGCGTCCTGCACGCGCGACGGCCTGAACGCACCATGGCGCACGTTCAATTTTCCGAGCGATTTATACAATTTCCAGCCGGAAAACTACCTCATTACGCCTTATCAACGATTCAGCGTTTTCGGTGCAGCGCAGCAGCAATTGGGCGAGAACGTTCACGCGTTTGCGGAGCTTCTCTATTCAAATCGTCAGTCCGACCAGCGCTTGGCGCCCGAGCCGGTCTTTGATTTCCAAGCGTTCATCTCGCGCGATAGCATCTACAACCCTTACGGACGTGACATTGATCTTTTCAGGCGTCGTTTTGTGGAGGTTGGTCCTCGGCGGATCAGTCAGGATATCGATACCTTCCACGGTGTGGTGGGACTCGATGGCGACCTCTTCGGAGATCCACAGACGATGTCCGCCTGGAAGTGGGAAATCTCTTTCAACTACGGCCGCAGCTCGTCGGACCAATCCCACGCGGGCGATGTCGTCGCGAGCCGACTGAACGATGGTGTGGGTCCGAGTTTCATCGACGACGGTGGTACACCGCGTTGCGGCGTCCCAGGACCGCTGCCGGGTCCAGGTGATGACGCGGTGATCGCAGGCTGTGTCCCGGTCGATCTCTTGAGCGGGGCCGGCTCACTCACACCGGAGATGGTCTCCTACCTGACCTTCCGGGGACGCGACAGCGGATTTAACGAACAGACGATGGTGTCGGCACAGTTCACCGGCCCAATTCTCAAAACGCCATGGAACGGGCATCTCTCAGCGGCGCTCGGCGCAGACTACCGAAAAGTATCGGGCGGCTTCTTCCCGGATGCCATCATCGCCTCGGGCGATAGTTTGGGAGGTACAATCAGTGCCGTTGAAGGCTCGTACCACGTCGCCGAGAGCTTCGTTGAATTGTCGTTTGTGCCGGTGGCTGACATGGCGTGGGCGAGGTCGCTCGAACTTACCGGCGCGGCCCGCGCCTTCGACTACAACTTGGCCACCTCAGGTGTGGCGTGGAACGCGGGCGCCCTGTGGCGGACCGTAGGTGGGCTCTCACTCCGCGGTAACTACTCGACGGCATTTCACGCTCCCACCATCGGTGAACTTTTCGCACCCGGATCAGACACGTTCATATTCGCAACGGACCCTTGCGATTCCACCTTCGGGTCGCTCGATGATCCAAACGTCGCGGCGCGCTGCGCGCAGGAGGGTCTCCCGCCCGATTTCAATTCGCAATTCGCGTTTTTTTTGCCCCAGCGCATTGGCGGCGGGAACACCGAGCTACAAGAGGAGACCTCCTCCACCTTTTCGGCTGGCGTTGTCTTCGAACCGACGTGGATCGAGGGGCTCACCCTGAGCCTCGACTACTTCAACATCGCGATCGACAAGGGAATCGACCTTCTCGGCGTCAGCCAGATTCTCGCCAACTGTTATAACAATGCAGACGCCAACCGCACGAACTGCGATCAGGTCGTGCGCGACCCGAGCACCGGGTTTGTCGAGTTCGTCGACAACAAATTCCTCAATGTCGACAAGACGCGAACATCAGGTTTCGACCTCGCCCTGAACTACAACCGCGATTTTGGCGATGTTGGCCACTTCAGGATCGAGTTCGAAATGACCTATCTCGACAGGTTCGATCAGGAAACTCCGAGCAGCGGTCTGCTCCACGGTGCGGGGGTCTACGACTTGGGCGTCTACCCGCGTGTGAAGACGAACACCATGTTGCAATGGGACAAGGACGCGATCGGGGCCGGGATTAACCTGCGTAGCATCGGCAGCTTCATCGAGTGCGATCAGGATTTCTGCAATGATTCGTTCAACCGGAAAAACTTCTCACGTCACGTATCGGCAAACTACACAGCCGACGTTTTCGCCAGCTATCGCCTCAAGTCATTGCTCGGCGCGCCTTCGATCCGTATCGGCGTGAACAACGTCCTCGATGAAGATCCCCCTGTCATTTATAATGGTTTCTTCGCGGACTCCGACGCCAGCACTTACGACTACAAGGGCAGGTTCTTGTACGTCGCGTTGAGCCAACAGTTTTAACCACGGTTGGCTCCTCGCTTAGCAACGCGGCACATCGCCCTTCAGGATATGAAGGCCGGTGCCACTCATCGTAGTCTTCGCGATCCTCACGGTGGCGTTACCTGGGATGATCTCTAAGTTTGGGGTTCGGGCCACGATTTGAGAGCCTTCTTGCCGGGGCCGGCGTAGACGAGCGCTCTGATCGCAGGTCTCCGATGCACAAGAGAGTTTCGCGCCGCGGCTCTTATCAGCTCGCGCTGGCGCCTAAATGGGCGTTGGCTAGTTCGCCCCGAGGCGCGGCCCGTTGGTGAGGACTGGCTGTCGTGTAGTCAACAGTTGGATAGTATGAAGCGCAGCGTGACGCCCTTGCGTCTGGAATGGGCCCAACTGCAGACATTCGACGCGTGCGCCGCCAATGGCCGGAACTCGCCGATTCCGGTCATTGACGCCGTTCTGAGAGTGGCCCTGTGCGCGCACATTGCTGGGCTCATGACATCATCCTGCTGCAACTCTGCAGGCAGCTTCGTCGCTTACGAATTGCTTTCGCCTTACTGGAATCACAGCATCTCCCTAGTCTGCCTTCACGCCCCACTCGGAAAAAGAGCCGGCGGTCGCCATGCTGCCCGTCGGCGCGATGTACAACCAGCTATTTGAGGCCGCAGCGCGCCGATGATTGGCTTGCGAAGGGGAATGTCGAGGCGCACGATTTATGGGTTCGGATCGCGAAGGCGGCTCAGACAGCAAGGAGATAAACATGAGGAAAGCAAAGCAAGCCCTTGGGTCGTTCGCCGTTGCGGCCCTAGCGAATTTTTCGTTAGCGGATAGTCACGCCCAGCCGGTCCACGCTGAGATGTTCGATGTGCCCTACGTATGTTCGATTACATTCACGATAAGGTCAGGCCACGACGGTTTACGTGGCGGAGAGTACGACGGTGACGTTTACGCGAATATCAGAATAGCCGATCACTGGTATCCGCTCACTCGGGATCGGACAGGATTGAATCTCGGCGTCCGTTGGCTGCCTAGGTCCGTTCACAGTCGCACGATCGACATTCCAGGTTGCTTGGTCCTGGATGAGAGGCTCCAAGCTATTCGCCTGCATACTAGGTTTGCCGGCGGTGTTTTTGGCAACAACTGGGATATGCTGGCGCTGACAATCGGATGGTCGGGACACATGACCTCAAAACGGGGCGGTGGCTTGCGATCGATAACCGGTTATTTCTACCGTGGCATGCGCGGGCCTGCCCTGTGCCGCTTCAGCGGTGAGAAACACGACTTCGATGTTGCTATTCCTCATTGATGAAACGGGTAATAGCAGCGGCGGCCTGCAATCGCATCGGTAATCTTCACGGTGTTTGTTGCGCTGCAACAAATGCGTCGATGTGATCCTTGGCGTGCGCCTGATGTTTCCGTAGAGCAACGCGGTCGTGAGCGAGTTGCAAGACAACACACGAGGCGCGCGTCGGCCAAACCCCAAGAAATGGACGGCGTGGAATACTCGGCATTCAGCGTCTGATTGGGCCAGTCCGGCTCATAGCCGCTCAGAAGCTCGACCGGCAGAGTTCACCGAAAGCCGCCGGTCAGCACGCGCGCGCTGGACAGGACAATATTCGCCGAAGCCGGTCACACGCGCTTACTCTTGCCTCTTTGGGAACAGCGTGCGCTCTTCAATCTCAACCGGGCAGAGGTCGGCGTGTACAAAGCGCCTGGCCAAGATATTGCCGAACTCCCCACAGATCTTGCACTTCATCTCGTAGGTCTGACCGCCATCGTCCGCCGGGACCATGACATACAACAGAT
>JBGOVA010000322.1:0-2690 GCA_041477875.1 Micropepsaceae bacterium
GCCTCGCCCGCCTCATGGGCGGCGACGTCACCGTCGAGAGCACGCCTCATCGCGGTTCCGTCTTCACGCTGACCTTCAAATCCGAAATCGCCCAACCGCGCGCCGCGCAAGCGCCGGATGGCGATGAGGCCGGCGCGACGGGCAAAATGGCGAGCGCCAAAGGCCTCGTCGTGCTCGTTGTCGACGACCATCCGCTGAACCGCAAAATCGCGCGCCTGTTCCTCGAACCGCACGGTTTCAAGGTCGCCGAGGCCGAGAACGGCCGCCAAGCTCTCGACGCGCTCGTCGCCGAACGCTTCGATGTCGTTCTTCTCGACGTCCATATGCCGGTGATGGACGGGCCCGAAACCATCGGCCGCATCCGAGACAGCGGCGCGCCATGGGCGGCCTTGCCCGTGATCGCACTCACCGCCGACGCAATGTCGGGCGACCGCGAAAAACTCCTCGCGCTCGGCATGAGCGGTTACGTCTCGAAGCCGATCGACCAGCGCGAACTGATCAGCGAAATCGCCCGCGTCTGCGGCACGCTCCAAGCCGCGCCGCCTTTAGCAAAGACAACGGCGGCGTAGGCCTGAGTTGCACCACGCCGCTGGCCTGACGCCCAAGGTTTCCAAAGCGCGGCGATAGTCGCCGGCCCCTCTGCCGAGTAGCCGGTGAGGGGAAGCCGCGCGTCCGACGGCTTTGGTCGGACTGGGCGAGATCGAAAGCGCGACATTACTGTCTTGTGACTTGTTCCCGCCTTCGCCCGGGGGCATAAGCAGGCCGCTCCTGCCCCCCCGCGAGGACGCCCGGATGCAAAAGAAAATCAGGTCGTCGACAGCCGGCGGCAAAGTTGACGAGTCGAAGAAATTCCCCGCCCCCCACAGTGGCCCCGAAACCGCACCCGCCGATCTCAAGGCACGGTTCGGTTGCATCGCGCTTCTGCTGCAAGGCGGCGGCGCGCTCGGCGCCTATCAAGGCGGCGTCTATCAGGCGCTCGACGAAGCCGGCATCGAACCGACATGGGTCGCCGGCGCTTCGATCGGCGCGATCAATGCCGCGATCATCGCCGGCAACGCGCCGGAGCATCGCGTCGCAAAGCTCAGAAAGTTTTGGGAGGATTTGACCGCCGCGCCGCCATGGGTGATGCCCGTCGAGATGCAATCGACGTTAGCGCAAGGCGACATGCTGCGCACCTGGGTCAACCAGGTGAGTTCGGTCTTCACCGCCGCGGCCGGCGCGCCTGGGTTCTTCAAACCGCGCATGCCGCCGCCCTGGCTCGAGGCACCCGGAAAAATCGCAGCGACGAGCTACTACGACACGGCGGCTCTCAAAGGGACGCTCGAACAGCTGATCGACTTCGACCGCATCAACGACCCCGACCGGCGGATACATCTGAGCGTCGGCACGGTGAACGTGCGCACCGGCAACCTGGTCAATTTCTGCACCGGCACGCATCGCATCGCGCCGGAACACATCATGGCGAGCGGCGCTCTGCCGCCGGCCTTTCCGGCCGTGCAGATCGAAGGCGAATATTACTGGGACGGCGGCATGGTTTCGAACACGCCGCTGCAGTGGATGTTCGAGAGCGGGCCCGCGCACAACACGCTGGCCTTCCAGGTCGATCTTTGGAGCGCACGCGGCCGTTTCCCCCGCAGCATGTCCGAAGTCATGACGCGTCAGAAAGAAATCCAATATTCCAGCCGCACCCGCGCCGGCACGACCTGGCTCAAGGACATGCACAAGCTCCAGCGCGCCATCGACGAGCTTCTGCCGCTCCTGCCCGACGATCTGCGCAACTCCGACGCCGCCAAAGTGCTCGACGAATCCGGCGACCCGCGCATCTACAACGTCGTCCACCTGATCTACCGCGCGAAGGATTACGAGGGCGACACCAAGGATTTCGAATTCTCGCGCCTGACGATGGAGGAGCACTGGCGCGCCGGTTACAACGACGCCAAGCGCACGCTGCGCCATCACGAAATCTACGATTTGACGTCGAACATCGACGGCGTCTTCACCTTCGACGTGGAGGTCGACGGCCGCGAATAACCGACCAAGTCCAAGGCACGGCAACGCTCGGCCGCGTCCCACACATCACAAAAAGGATGTCACATGAAGGAACGTGAAGTCCGCGAGCGTGCATTCGCCATGCCCCTCACGAGCCCCGCCTATCCGCCCGGCCCCTATCGCTTCGTCGACCGCGAATACCTGATCATCACCTATCGCACCGACGCCCAGAAACTGCGCGCCCTCGTGCCGGAGCCGCTGCTGCCCGACGGCGATCTCGTCAAATACGAATTCATCCGCATGCCGAACTCGACCGGCTTCGGCGACTACACCGAATCCGGCCAGGTGATCCCGGTGACGTTCGAGGGCCGCAAGGGCGGCTACACGCACTGCATGTTCTTGAACGACGACCCGCCGATTTCGGGCGGGCGCGAATTGTGGGGCTTCCCCAAGAAGCTCGCCGACCCGAGCCTCAAGGTCGAGAAGGACACCCTCGTCGGCACGTTGAACTACGGACCCGTCCGTATCGCGACCGGCACGATGGGCTTCAAGCATCGCAGCGCCGATCTGGCCGCCGTCCGCGCGGCGCTCGCCGCGCCGAACTTCCTTCTCAAGATCATTCCGCATGTCGACGGTTCGCCGCGCATCTGCGAGATCGTGGAATACGCGCTCGAAGATGTGGCACTCAAGGGCGCGTGGAC
>JBGOVA010000208.1:0-7373 GCA_041477875.1 Micropepsaceae bacterium
CACCGCCATCGATGGGCTTACCGGCGCCTGGCCACCCGCCCTTCGCCGCCGCGCCGGGTGCCTACGTCAAGCAATCATAAGGGCCATGCCGAGCGCCTATTGGACTCGCTCCGCCGGGGACTTGATTGCGCAATTCGATTCCGGTCGCGACGGCCTGAGCGACGCCGTGGCGACCGCAAGGCTCAAACAGTTCGGTCCCAACGCCGTCGAGGACGCAGACGGATCGACCGCTGTTCGCCTGTTGCTCCGGCAATTCGAGAGCCCGCTCGTCCTCATCCTGTTGTTCGGCACGCTCGTGTCGATGGCGCTGCGCGAGTGGATTGACGCTTCGATCATCCTCGCGATCGTTCTGGGAAGCACGCTGCTGGGCTTCTTCCAAGAATACCGAGCCTCTACAGCCATTGCGGAACTCAAACGGCGTATTTCGCTGACATGCCGCGTCGTCCGGTCCGCCGCCGCGCGAGAGCTTCCGGTCGCAGAAGTCGTGCCCGGCGACATCGTCCTTCTGTCCGCGGGAGATCTCGTTCCGGCCGACGGCATCGTGATCGAGGCAAGGGATTTCCTGGTCACGGAATCAAGCCTGACCGGCGAATCCTTTCCCGTCGAGAAGCAGGCGGGCGTAGTGCCGTCCGAAGCGCCGCTCGCCGGTCGAACCAATTGCGTTTTCTTGGGCTCATCCGTGCGCAGCGGTACGGCGCGCGTGCTGATCGTCGCGACCGGCCGCAATACGGCCTTCGGCGCCATCGCCGCGCGCCTCTCCGCGAGCGCCCCCGAGCCCGAGTTCGCGCGCGGGGTCCGCGAATTCGGCACGATGCTCGTGCGATTGATGATCTTCATGGTGCTCTTCGTGCTGACCGTCAACGAGCTGCTGGGCCGGCCGGTCGTCGAATCCCTGCTCTTCGCCGTCGCCTTGGCTGTGGGCCTTTCACCCGAGCTGCTGCCTGCCATCATCAGCGTCACGCTGTCGTCGGGCGCGCGCGCGATGGCGCAGCGCGGCGTGATCGTCCGCCGCCTCGAAGCGATCGAAGACTTGGGCAGCATGGACGTCTTGTGCACGGACAAGACGGGCACATTGACCGAGGGCATCATCGTGCTGGACGACGCCGTCGACCGCGAAGGCAAGAGTTCCAGCAACGTCCGCCAACTCGCCTTCCTCAACGCGGTCCTCGAAACCGGAATCGAGAATCCGCTGGACGCCGCCCTCGTCGCGATGGGCGAGCGCGAGGGTTTGACGGTGGGCGCCTATCGCAAGATCGACGAGATTCCATACGACTTCCTGCGGAAACGCCTGACCATCGTGGTCGAGGATCCCGCGGCCACGGCGCAGCACCTCGTCATCACCAAAGGCGCGTTCGCCAACATCCTTTCCGTCTGCGAGACGATCGCCGACGCGGACGGGGCGCGCGAAATCGATGAAAGCACGGGCGCCGCCCTCGAAGAGCTCTATCGAATAAAGGGCGCCGCCGGATTTCGCGTCCTGGCTGTCGCCACGCGCAGTCTGCCGGCGAAGGAGCGCTATGGGCGCGAAGACGAAGCCGGCATGTGCTTCATGGGCTTCCTCCTCTTCCTCGATCCGCCCAAGCCCGAAGCGAAGGCCGCGATCCGCGACCTTGGCCGGCTTGGTATCGGCATCAAGATCGTCAGCGGCGACAATCGCTACGTGACGGCGCACCTGGCGGAATCCGTCGGGATCGATCCGAGCTCCATGCTGACCGGCGAAGAACTCGCCAAGCTCAAGGACGAGGCCTTGTGGCATTTGGCGCCGCGCACCGCGCTGTTCGTCGAGGTCGACCCTCAGCAGAAAGAACAGATCGTGCGTGCTCTGCAGCACGCCGGTCACGCCGTCGGTTACTTGGGAGACGGCATCAACGACGCCCCCGCCCTTCACGCAGCCGACGTCGGAATCTCCGTCGACCAAGCCGTCGACGTGGCGCGCGAAAGCGCCGACGTCATCATGCTTCAGCGCGATCTCGGCGTGCTGCGCCAAGGCATCGAAGACGGCCGCCACACCTTCGCCAACACGCTCAAATATATCGCAATCACCACCAGCGCCAATTTCGGCAACATGATCAGCATGGCGCTGGCGTCGCCTTTGCTGCCGTTCCTGCCGCTTCTGCCGAAGCAGATCCTGTTGAACAATTTCCTCTCGGATCTGCCGTCGATGGCGATCTCGACCGACAACGTCGATCATGAGCACATTGAGCGCGCGCAGCGTTGGGACGTGAAAAGCGTTCAGCGTTTCATGGTGATATTCGGCCTGACGAGCTCGCTTTTCGATCTCATCACCTTCGCGACGCTGCTGATGGTTTTCCGCGCGCCCGAGGCGGAATTTCAAACCGCTTGGTTCCTCGTATCCTTATTGACGGAACTGGCGGTCGTGCTGGTGTTGCGGACGCGCGGATCGGCTTTTCGCAGCAGGCCAAGCCGATTGTTGTTGTGGACGACAGTTATCGTCGGCGCGTCGTGCGTCGTCATCCCTTACATGCCGATCAGCGCGGCTCCGTTCGGGTTCATACCGCTGTCGCTGCCGCTGGTCGGCACCGTGGTCGCAATCGTCGCGGCGTACATCTTGGCGACCGAGGCGATCAAAACATGGTTTTACAGTCGTTTTTCCGAGCGCGCGTCGCGCCATCCTTGATAGAGGTCAAACTCCGGCGATCCTGAATCGGCTAGAAGATACACACGGTCGAAGCCCCCACTTTGAGGATTGTGCAATGAGACGACTGTCCGACATCATCTACAATCAACATCCCGTGACGTTGCGCCCGTCGGCCACCGTCAAGCAGGCCTGCGAACAGATGCGCGAGTGTCGTACAGGCTCCGTGCTCGTGACCGACGAGTCCGGGCGGCTTGCGGGCATTTTCACCGGCCGCGACGCTGTGTGCCGCGTTCTCGCCGTCGGCAAGGACGCAGCGGAAACAAAGCTGACCGATGTCATGACGGCCGCTCCTACCACGATGTCCCCCGACAAGACGGCAATCGATGCGTTGCGGCTGATGTGGGACGGCGGATTCCGTCACGTACCCATCATCAAGGACGGAAAGGTCGCCGGCATTGTTTCACGCGGCGATTTCAAAGGCAGCGAACAGGATCGTCTCGACGAGGAGCGCGATTTGTGGGAGCACATGCGTTAACGCTCGAGGAAGGTGTGTCCCAGCAGACCCCAAAAATACGTATCTGGTTTTTGACCTCGGACGACACCGCCTCGTCTCTATCGAGATTCGAGTATTATCATCGTCGGGCATCCTCAGAGCAAACCCGCAGTGGTCCACTGAAGGAAGCCTAACATTCCCTGGATCGGTTACGCCGCCCGCTAGAGATCAGCCGTGAGCCGTTCGGCCGCCGCCCGCGCGGCGGCGATTTTGGAAAGCGCCAGTTTCTCGCTTTCCTCACGCGTCAAGGGATGGGCTGCCAATCCCTCGGCGACCGCGGCTGAGCCGGTTGCCGCGGCAACGCGCGCCGCGACCTTCCAGTCGTCCATGGTTGGAAGGAGACGCTCGGCGCCGAGGCCTCTCTCCTTCGCCGCGGCGAGCAATTCGTGGGCTGCGGCGATTGCCATCCGGTCGCTGATGGTGCGCGCGCGCACGTCGAGCACGCCGCGAAAGATGCCGGGAAAGACCAACGAATTGTTGATCTGATTTGGGAAATCACTTCGTCCTGTTGCTACGATGCGAACCCCCGCGGCGTGCGCGCGGTCTGGCCAGATCTCCGGCACAGGATTGGCGCACGCGAAGAGAATCGCATCGCGCGCCATGGTCGCCAGCCATTCGGGTTTGAGCACGTCCGGTCCCGGTCGGCTGAAGGCGACGCAGACATCGGCGCCACGCAACGCCGCCTCCGGCGCACCTTGCCGGCGGTCCCCATTGCTCTCGCGACAGATCTTCCACTTGTCGGCGAACTGGACGCTGTTGGCCTCAATGTCGCTCCGACCCGAGTGGAGGATGCCAGCGCTGTCGCATACGACGATCGCTTGCGGATTGACGCCATATGCGGCGAGCAACCGATAGGTCGCCACGTTCGCCGCACCGGCGCCGAAGAGCACGATGCGAACGCGATCGACGGCCTTGCCGGCGACGTCCAACGCCGCGAGCAACCCGGCGAGGACCACTGTGGCTGTCCCCTGTTGGTCGTCGTGCCAGACCGGAATGGAAACCCGTCGCCGGGCCTCATCGAGGACGCTGAAGCATTTCGGCTGAGCAATATCCTCAAGGTTGATGCCGCCGAAGGACGGTTCGATCATCTCGACGGCGCGAACGATGTCCGAAGGATCGCGGGCGCGAATGCACAGCGGAAAGGCATCCACGCCGCCGAGCAGCTTGAAGAGCAGAGCCTTGCCTTCCATCACCGGCAGCCCAGCTTCGGGTCCGATGTTGCCCAGGCCGAGGACCCGCGAGCCGTCGGAAACGATCGCAACGGTATTCGCCCTATTCGTGTAGGTAAAGACATCGTCGATATTGGCCGCGATGGCACGGCAGGGTTCGGCGACTCCCGGCGTGTACCAAGTCGCAAAATCTTCAAGCCCGCGCACGGGCACTTTGGGCATGGTCTGCACCTTGCCGCGATAGCGTGCGTGGAGTTGCAACGCGCGGCTCAAGCCTTCGTCTTTGCGATCGTCTTGCTCGGTGGCCAAGGGAACGGTTGCTCCTTATTTCGCGCCAGCGCGCAGCGTCGTCAAACGGTGTCGGCCGCGTGTGCCTTCAACCCGCCACGAACCAAGGCCTCCCATGTTTCCTCCGCCGTGTTGGCGAATTGGATCAATCCGAGGTCGCCTGCAGTGATCATTTGCTCTTCGACGAAGACGTTGAAATTGATCAGGCGGCGCCAATAGGCCTCGTCGAAAAGAACGATCGGTGCGGCCGGCGCCTTTTTGGTCTGCTGCAGATTCAGGAGCTCGAACATCTCGTCGAGCGTACCGTAGCCGCCTGGAAAAATAACCAACGCATTGGCGCGCATCGCAAGATGCATCTTGCGCATCGCGAAATAGTGAAAGCGAAAGCAGAGCTCCGGCGTGATGTAGCGATTGGGCGCCTGCTCCGCGGGAAGCGTGATGTTGAAGCCGATACTGGGGGCGCCGGCCTCGAACGCGCCCCGGTTGGCCGCTTCCATGATGCCGGGACCTCCGCCCGTCGCGATGACGTTGTCGCGCCAGCGATGTTGCGGGGCAAACGCGCCGCCGCGCTCCGACGCGATCCGGCCGAATTCGCGCGCGGCATTGTACCAGCGAACCTGCTTGGCGATGTGTTCCGAGCCTCCAGGAGGATCAAGGGATCCCGCCTCTTCCGGCGAGGCACAGCGCGCGCTGCCGAAGACGATGATGGTCGAGCGAATGCCCCAATCGCGCAGGAGCAGATCCGCCTTCGCGTATTCGAGCGCAAAGCGGATTGCGCGCATTTCCGGCCGAAGGAGAAACGCCGTGTCTTCGACCGGCAAGAGAGCACTGCTCTGATGTTGTGCTGTGGTGTTCAAGGGCTGACCCGTGGTGAGTAACGGTTCGAACCTACGCAGCCCTTAGGCTAACAGCTTGATTTGCCTCAACAGGCCATTGTCGACTCTGATCCGAACAGCCAAGCCATTGGCGCGCCGCATCTTTGGGTGCGGCCAAGTCAATGCAAATGTACGATACCGGACACTCGCCCAAGGCGGCAAAGAGGCACAGTGTAAACGCGCGTGCATCCCGGGGCGCGCGAAACGAGCAGGCCAATCCAATGGGCTCTGATCTGTTGAATCAGCAAATTCGCGGCCTGCAATCTCGCGCCGACCGTTACCGGAAGATTGGCAGACTGCTCGGTGATGGCGACATTTCCGCGACGCTCAACCAGATGTGCGGTGTGCGTGATAACACCCAGAGATAACGCCCTGATGGCTCGCCGACCAGCGCCCATCCGTAATTCGGCGCCAAGTCGAGGATCCAATAATCGCCTTCGAACGGCCAGAAGAACGTCACGCCCAACTTTGCCTTGGTTCGTTCATCGACGATGCGCGCCGAGCCGACCGCCACGTCTTCGGGCCCCCGTCAGGCTCGTCTTGCGACAGCGATTCACGACCTTGATCGTGCCGTCCGGATTTGCGCTGTAGGTTGCCGTTACGCCGACGCAACCGCGTTCGAACCCATGATCGAAGAGAGCAATCTCGTACCAAGTTCCGAGATAGCGCTGCACGTCGACCGATCCGCCTGTCGCGAGCGGGCACGCAGCGTCGCGATTGATCGGAGGCCGGTCGCAGGCCGTCAGCAGGCAGAGAACAACCAGCCAGACGGCGGGTATGGCCAAGGATCTCATTGGCGTGGGTAACCTTCGACCGGTTGGCGGTTTCAGATGCGAGTTGGCTTGGTGTGCGGCGGCCGATGGCCGGGTGGATCCGGCTGCGGGCTGCCGGCCCAGCTGGCCCGGTCAAGCCCCGGCGGTCAAAACAGCCCCGCGGCCAGCACCCCCCCGGTGGTCAGCCTGGACAGCGCCCGGTATCAATACGGCCAGGAGGCCCGGCGCTTGTTGATCCACCTCAAAAAGGCGTGGTGGAAATAACTTGCGCCACATCAATGCTGTATTGGCGCGCGCACGCGAGCATCATCCGAGTTTGGATTCCCGTCCCTAACAGCCGGCGAAGAGGTATCAGCGGCCAGCATGTCGACGTCACCGACTCAAACAAGGATCAAGGCTTCGCAACGGACGGCGAGCCCGTCGAGCCTTTCCTGGCAGGATGTCCGCGACCTTCTTTCAATGACGAACGGCGCGCTGAACATTGCCCATGCGGCACTCGACCGACATGTCGCGGCCGGGCGCGGAGAGCGGCTCGCGATTCGATTTCTCGCCAAAGATGGGACGACCAGCGATTTCACCTATGCGGAACTGACCGAGCTCGCGAACAAATTCGCGAACGTTCTGCGCGAAATCGGCGCGCGACCTGGAGACCGCATTTTCACGCTTCTGGGACGTGTGCCGGCGCTTTACGCGGCGGCGCTGGGGACCTGGAAGTTCGGCGCGACGTTTTCGCCGCTCTTCTCGGCGTTCGGTCCGGAACCTGCCCTGTCGCGGCTGCAGATCGGCGATGCGCGCGTTCTCATCACCACGGCGGCGTTCTACAGGAAGAAAATCGCACCCGTGCGAGGCGCGCTCGCGGGTCTACGTCATATCCTGATCGTGGGTGGCGACGCGGAAACCGTTCCGAACGCAATAGATCTCGATGCGGCGCTGTTGAACGCCGACAGCCACTTCGTTACGGTGGAGACCCGTCCGGACGACGTCGCCCTCATTCACTTCACCAGCGGTACGACGGGCAAGCCCAAGGGCGCTGTACATGTTCATGAGGCCGTCGTCGCGCACCACCTGACCGGGATACATGCGCTCGACTTTCGGGACGGCGACATCTTCTGGTGC
>JBGOVA010000297.1:0-3798 GCA_041477875.1 Micropepsaceae bacterium
AAAGCAGCGCGCACCTGGCCCGGCGGCATCACCTATGGCGCGATCGATCAGAACGGGCAGCAATTGCTGCGGCCGCTGATGACGGGCGGCAATGTAGGCATCACGTTCGAGATGATGGAGCAACGGCGCAATGCGGTGAAGGAGGGGTTCTATTTCTCCCTCATGCAGATGATCGGGTCGCCCAACATGACGGCGACGGAATGGATGGGACGCCAGGAGGAAAAACTGCGCCTGCTCGGACCCAATCTGGGGCGCATCCAGAGCGAGTTTCTGTCGCCGTTGATCAAGCGGCGCTTCGGGCTTCTCGGGCGCGCGGGGCAATTGCCCCCGGCGCCGCAAGAGATCCAAGGTTCAGCGATGACGATTGAATACGTCTCGCCGCTGGCGCGCGCGCAGATGGCGGGCGAGGCGCAGGCGGTGGCGCGGCTCTACCAATCGCTCGGCATGATCGCGCAGGTGGACCCGAGCGTGCTCGACAATGTCGACCACGATGAGGCGGTGCAGGTGCTCGGCCGCGGTTGGGCGGTGCCGGCAAAGATCATGCGCGGGGCGGATCAGGTGAAGGAGATGCGCGGCCAGCGCCAGCAGATGCAAGCGATGCAGCAAAGCCTGCAGATGGGCGCGCAAGGCGCGGACGTAATGAAGAAGATCGCCGACACGGCCAAGAGCGGCGCGCAGGCGGGCGAGGTGGCGAGCAAGGGCGGGCTGCAACCTGCGGGCGGCGCCGATGTCGGCCAGGCGATCGAAATGCTGCGCGGCGCGCTACGCGGCGGCAGGCCGGCTGCGTAGAGACTCCGCGGTTCCTGACGACGCCGTTCAGTGGGCGTTCATGTCAACGCTCTTACCCCTGCTCGCGCGCACGAACCGCCCAGAAAGATGTTGGCGGGCTGCAACTCTTGACGGACCTTGTGCGTTGTCTCTTATGCACATTCATGTCGACGGGAGAACGCCCATGCACAAGATCTTGCTTGCCTTCGGCGCGCTGTTTTTCGCAGCCGCAGTCGGTCTTTTTTCCTTCGCGGCGGCAACGCCGGCGTCGGCGGATGCCCAATATTCGGCGAACGGACAGTATACGAGAGTGGCAGACGTTTCGCTGAGGCTGGACGTCGCCGGCGGCGACCGCGTGTGTTGCAAGCGCGGCTGGCGCGACTGGTGGAGCACGCGGCGGGAATGTCGCCGCGCGGGCGGCTATCAAGTCGCCAACCGCGAATGCCGCGACGATCACGCGAACTATCGCGTCTGCTGCAAGCGCGGCCGGCACGATTGGTGGTCGACCCTGCGCGAATGCCGCCGCGCGGGCGGCTATCAGGTCGCCAACTGGCAGTGCCGCAACGACTAGCTGAGCATTTCCGAACCTGCACGAAGCGGCCGCCCCCGGCATCTCGGGGCGGCCGTTTTGTTTTTTGCGCCAACCGGGAAGGTGATCGATGTTCTTGAAGCCCGACCGTTTGAACGGGGCGGCAATCTATCGGGGCGTCGAAGCGGGCGGCGACGGGATCAATCATGTCAATCGCGTGGTGCTGTTCCCTCCGCGGATGACCGCGAGGCATGGGCCGGTTTTGGAACCCGAGACGCTCGTCGAACAGGCCGTCGCGAACATCATCAGCGTCTCGGATCGGACCGGCGATCCGGTCATCAAGGCGCAGGCCGTTACGTTTCGACGCGCGCTCAAAAAGGCGCTCGGCTTTTGGATGAAGCGCGCGGCCTTGAACGAGCGGGAACGCTGCCGGCAACATCTTCTGACCCACGGACTAGAACTCGCCGCGACGGCGATAGGAGATCTCAATGGCTAATGCTCTGTACCCCATCTGGAAGCAGGAAGTGATGCAGGCGACGTCGAACACGTCGCTCGGCGGCACGGTGAAGCAGACCTTCGTCGATATCACCTCGGCGTATAGCTACAACGCGGCGCACGACTTCGTCGACGATCTCGCGACGAACGACAATCCGAACTACGGATCGGCCGTGTCGCTCGCATCGAAGACGTTCGCCAGCGGTACGTTCGATGCGGCGGACACGACGACGACCGCGCTCTCGGGCGCGAACGACCTAGGCGCCATCGTGCTCTACGTCGACAGCGGCGCGGAAGGCACGTCCCGGCTCGTCCTTTACCTCGATAGCTCGATCACCGGCATGCCGTTCACGCCTTCGGGGGGCGACGTGACCGTGCAGTGGAACGCGTCAGGCATTTTTACACTGTAGGGAGATGGTATGGCCGTTGGATATGATACCAGCACGAGTGGTGAGGGAACTTCTGTTTCGTCGAAAACCGTCTCGATCACGGTTGCCAATAACCGCGAACGTTACTTAGTCATCCACATCGAAACTGGCGACGCCGGCAACACCGTGTCGAGCGTCGTATTCAACTCATCCGAAACTGCGACCCAACTCTATACGATTGCGACCAGTACCAACACGATTTGGGCATATGGCCTAGCGAATCCGACCGCAACAACGGCGAATGTCGTCGTGACGTTTTCTGGCGCGCCAAATCGCTGCAGCGTCATCGTCTCGTCCTTTTACAACGTGGCAGTGGCAAATCCGACAGGTGTCGCGCGAACAAGTACCGGGACAGCAGACACGTTCTGGGTCGCATGCGACGGGGGCACCGATGGCGATATGGCGGTCGGTTTTGGTGCTCGTGAGACGCTCGACTTCCAGGCGCAAGCGATTGCCAATGTTGACGGGATACCGGCATTCATCGCATCCGGTTCTTTGTCGGCGGCAGCCAGTGTAACATCGCGTGTTGCCGCGCTACCCGCCGGCACTCTTCGTGGCGACTTGGTCATTGCTCATTGTGCCTCTGAAAACAATGATGTGCATTCGTGCGCGACGGCGGGCTGGAACAAACTCGGGCAAACGGACAGTGGTGCAGGCTGGACCGTCTCGCACTGGTGGGCGGTAGAGACCGGCTCCCTATCTGGGCCAACGATAACGTGGACCAACGCTGCCGACGCAAGTGCGCGCACACACGCGTATCGCGACGCGAAGGCTGACGGTGCGTCCTGTGCCTACCTCGGCACCGTTGGAGCTGGTATCGGATCGACGCACACGTCGACTGGCGGCAACACGACATCGGACGATAGTCTCGCCATATACGTCGACCACGCAAATGGAAGCACCGCGCTGGCGACTCCGTCTAGTTGGACTGAGGACACCGATAGCGGATCTCCGACCGGCCCGGTGCGAACAGGCGTTGGGCACAAGGGCTTAGCTAGCGGGGGAACAGGCAGCGGCAATATCAGTGTGACTGGCACGAACGCGGCGTGGGTGCAGCAGCAGATCGAGATATTCCATGCCGACAATGGTGACCAGACGGAGCGCGTGAACTTCGCTCACAGCGCCTTGGGAGAGGTCATGTCGGTCGTCACTGAGCCGGCGGATGTTTACAACACATTTGGCTGGACATGCAGCGGTGGTGCGCTGACCGCGACGACCGCCGGCGCATTCGTGCTCAGAGCTGCGAAATCGCTCGTGCTTAGCCCCCAACCAATGCAACCGTTTCTCATGAGGTGACACTATGGGTCGCATGTATACGACGCATTTCAAGGACGTCGCCGTGACGGCGCCGCAGGATTTGTTCGAGGTTTTGGGGGCCACGGATAGTTTGACCGTGGTGCACCGCGTGCTGCTGACGCAATCGACCGAGACCGGCGATGCGGCGGAGGAGATGTTGAAGCTGACCACCAATCGCGGCGTAGGGTCGGTCACTTCGGGGTCGGGCGGGTCGACGCATACGCCGCAGGCGGTGCACGACGGGGATGTTGCGTTCGGCGGTACGGTCGAGATCAACAACAC
>JBGOVA010000159.1:0-10553 GCA_041477875.1 Micropepsaceae bacterium
GGCGCGCGTGATCGTCTTACGCGCCGTGAGGATTGACGACGTCGGCTTCACGGCAAAGCGCACGACGACGTCCTGACCCGTGGAAATGCCGCCCAGAATGCCGCCCGCCTGGTTCGACAGGAAATGCGGCCGCCCGTCTTTCATCCGCATCTCGTCGGCATTCTCTTCGCCGCTCAAGGCCGCCGCCGCAAAGCCGGCGCCAATCTCGACGCCCTTCACCGCATTGATCGACATCATCGCCGCCGCGAGGTCGGCGTCGAGCTTGCCGTAGACCGGCGCGCCGAGACCCGCCGGCACGTTCTCCGCCACGACCTCGATCACCGCGCCGCATGAGGAGCCCGCCTTGCGCTTTTCGTCGAGATAAGTCTCCCACAGCGCGGCCGCCTTCGCGTCCGGCGACCAGAACGCGTTGCGCTCCACTTCGGCCCAATCGAAATTCTTGCGGTCGATCTTGTGCGGGCCGACCTGGATCAGTGCGCCGCGAATCTTGACCCCGCCCGCCACGATGTGATCGAGCACCTTGCGCGCGATCGCGCCCGCCGCGACCCGCGCCGCCGTCTCGCGCGCCGACTGCCGCCCGCCGCCGCGATAGTCGCGCACGCCGTACTTGATGAAATAGGCATAGTCGGCGTGGCCGGGCCGGAACTTGTCCTTGATGCCTTCATAGTCCTTCGACTTTGCATCCACGTTGTCAATGTGAAGCGCGATCGGCGTTCCAGTGGTGACCTGACCGCCGGTCGTATCGTCGGAAAACACGCCCGACAATATCTTGACCACATCCGTCTCTTGCCGCTGCGTGACGAACTTCGACGTCCCCGGCCGCCGCTTGTCCATCCATGGCTGGATGTCGGCCTCGCTCAGCGCGATACCCGGCGGCGTCCCGTCGACGACGCACCCCAGCGCCGGCCCGTGGCTCTCGCCCCAGGTCGTCACGCGAAACAGATGGCCGTAGGTGTTGTGGCTCATGGTCCAGGTTCTAGCGCGAGTCTGGGCGTGATTGAACGCAAACTCACCACACGGTCTCCGCGCCGTCGACCAGACGGTAAACGCGGTCGTGCTCAGGGTCACTCGCAAAAGCGATGTCCTCGTTCGTTTGACCGAGGTTCAGGCCCCGCAATACGCGGCCAAGGCAACCATGCGCGACCACGACAGCATCGCCAGGCAGTTCCCCGAGCCAGGCTTTGACCCGCTCGCTCATCTGTTGATAGCTCTCGCCGCCGGGCGGCCTGTGAGTCCACTTCACCGTCTGCCGCACCGCCCAGTCGTCAGGAAACCTGGACCGAATCTCACTCATCAGCAAACCTTGCCACGAACCGAAACTCAGTTCCGCCAACCGTTCGTCGACCGCATAGCCTTCACGCGACAGGCCGATGCGTTCGCGAATGATCTCCACCGTCTGCCGCGCGCGGCCCAAAGGGCTTGAGACGAACGGCAAGTTCGCCAGTTCGGGGATGCCCTCAATCAGCGTCTCGGCGTTTTTGCGTGCCTGTTCGACGCCAAGCGCTGTGAGTGGGGTGTTAAGGCGCCCTTGCACGCGATGCTCGACGTTCCACTCCGTTTGTCCGTGACGAACGAAATAGATCGTATGCGGCGTCATTCGTCCGGCGACAGCGTCGTCAGCAGCTGCGCGCTTTCGTGAACCTTCTCGATCGCCGCCAGGCCGACCGTGTGATAGCCCGCGTCGACGTGATGCACTTCACCCGTCACCGCGCGCCCCAAATCGGACAGCAGATAGAGCCCCTCATTGCCGACCTCTTCGATCGTGACGTTGCGGCGCAACGGCGCATTGAGTTCGTTCCACTTCAAGATGAAGCGGAAGTCGCCGATACCCGAGGCGGCCAGTGTCTTGATCGGCCCGGCCGAGATCGCGTTGACGCGGATGCCCTTCTTGCCCAAATCCTCGGCAAGGTAGCGCACGCTCGCCTCGAGCGCCGCCTTCGCCACGCCCATGACGTTGTAGTGCGGCATGACTTTCTCGGCGCCGAAATAGGTCAACGTCAGCAACGACCCGCCGTTCGACATGATTTTTTCGGCGCGCTGCGCGACGGCGGTGAACGAGTAGCAGGAGATGTTCATCGTCTGCGCGAAATTGTCGGCGGTCGTATCGATGTAGCGGCCCTTGAGTTCTTCCTTGTTGGAGAACGCGATCGCGTGCACGACGAAATCGAGCGTGCCCCACGCGCGTCCCAACTTGGCAAAGACCGAATCGATCGAACCCTGTTCGGTCACGTCGCAAGGCAGGATATGCTTCGATCCGATGCTCTCGGCGAGCGGTGTCACGCGCTTCTTCAACGCGTCCCCTTGATAGGTGAAGGCGAGCTCCGCACCATGATCGTGCGCGACTTTGGCGATGCCCCAGGCGATCGAACGGTCGTTCGCGACCCCCATGATGAGGCCGCGCCTGCCTTTCATTAACCCGTTGTTTTGGCTCATATTTCGACCGCTGGCCCGGCGCGCGACCCGATGAGTGTTGCTTTGCGGCGGACGCTAGTCAAATTCGCGCGCAGGGTCAAACAGAGCAGGTTACAGCGCTCGCGTATGCGGCCATGCCGTGGCCCAATCAATTCATGTCGACGGCAAATCGCTTCAGATCGACGAAAGCCGCATATTCGAGTGCGCCTTCATGCGTCGCCGCGAGCACGACTTTGGGCGCCATCCCGGCCGCGAACGCCTCCTGCCAGCGCGGCGCGCACAGGCACCAGCGGTCGCCGGGCTCAAGGCCCGCAAAGCCGAACTCGGGCCGTGGCGTCGACAGGTCGTTCCCGCGCGCTTTCGAGAACGCCAGAAACTCCGCCGTCATGACCGTGCAAACCGTATGTGAGCCCGAATCTTCGGGCGACGTATTGCAGCAGCCGTCGCGGAAAAAACCCGTCATCGGCTCGACGCTGCACGGCGCAATCTCGCCGCCCAGCACATTGCGCTGCGGCCGCCGCCGTCCGCCGCCGCTTCCTGCTTGATAAGCCATGCGCGTTCCACTCGTCTGATGGGGCAATTCTAGCGCGCCTTCGCGCGGGGCGAAACCGCACCGCTTGCGCAAGACAAGCCCCCCGTCACAAACTCACCATACTCCATTCAGGATCCTTCGCATGATCTTCGGCTTGCTCGCACTGACCGTTGCCGCGCTGTTCACCGGCGCTGCCGTCTACATCAACGTCGCGGAGCATCCCGCGCGCCTAAAACTCGACGATGGCGCGCTCTTGACCGAGTGGAAGCCCTCCTACAAGGCCGGCTTCATGATGCAGGCCTCGCTCGCGGCGGCCGGCGGTCTCTGCGGCGTCATCGCCTTCTTCTTCGACTGGGATTGGAAGTGGCTGATCGGAGCGGCGCTCATCGCCGGCAACTGGCCGTACACGCTCTATCTCATCATGCCCACGAACAACGCGCTGATGGCGATCGATCCCGCCAATGCGGGCGCGAGCGTCCGTCCGCTCATGATCCGCTGGGGCTGGCTCCACGCCGGCCGCAGCGTGTTGGGTGCACTGGCAACGCTGCTCTTCCTCGTCGCGCCGTTTTAGTCAGCGCCCCGGCCAGCCCTCGCGTTCCAGCACGCGCACCAGCCGCTCGTAGTCCGCGCGCTCGACATAAATCTGCGCCGACAGCCGCAGCAACAACTTGCCTTGAAATGCGGACGAATGGATCTGAATTCGATGTTTGTCCCACAACATCGCCATGAACGTCGCCACATCGTCGGGCTCCGCCGTGCGCCGCTGCGGCAGAATGTAGGCGCGCATCGCGGCGAACATCGCATCCGGCGCGACAGGCTCCGCTCCGATCTCGCGCATGAGTTCGCCGCCGTCCCGCGAAAGCCGATGCAAATGACCGCGCACCTCGTCGGCGCCGAACTTGTCGATGAAATCAAGCGCGGCAGGCACGCTCAAGAACGGCGTCACGTCGCGCGTGCCGACATAGTCGAACGCCGCGGGAAAACCGAGATCGTGCCAATGGCTGACCGAAAGGGGCAGGGCCGTAGGCGCTGCCTCGGCCGCGGCATAAAGGAACGCCGACCCCTTCGGCGAATAGAGCCACTTGTGGGCGTTGGCCGTGTACCAATCCGCGCCGATCGCCGGCATGTCGAGCGCAAGCTGGCCGACCGCGTGCGCGCCGTCGATCATCACCCGCGCGCCCTTGGCCTTGAGCGCGCGTGTGATCTCCGCCACCGGAAACACGATCGCGGTCGGTGAGGCGATGTGATCGATGATGGCAAGCCGCGTGCGCGGTCCGGCCGCGTCCGCGATGCGCTCGACCACGTCATTTGCTTTGAGCGGAATGGGCAAGGACACCTTCACGACCCGCGCACCCGTCCGCCGGCAAGTTTCTTCGGCCGCGAGCCTGACCGCGTTGTAGACGCAATCGAGGACCAGGATTTCGTCGCCCGCCTTGAACTCGACGGCGCGCAGGACCGTGTTGACGGCCTCTGTCGCGTTGGTGACGAACGCGACGTGCTCGGCCTTCGTGCCCACGAAGCGCGCCAGCCGCCCGGCCGCCGCGCGCACGGCGTTGTTGGGACTCTTTGGAAAAACCCTCTGCCGGAAAAAGACGTCGGGCTGGCGCTCCATCTCTTCGCGAATCGCCGACTGCACGGCCAACACCTCCTTCGGACAGGCGCCGAAGGAACCGTGATTGAGGAACGTCGCCCCGGGCTCGAGATGCCAAAGCGAGCGGATTTGTCTGCCGAACTGGGTCATGCCCGGCAGACTAATTTGCTTTCGACGTCGCGGTAAACGGCCCTAGCCGAGCAGCCTCTGCGGCCCAAAGGCGCGCATGAAGATGTCGGCGCAATAGCGCGCCCGCCGCTCGATCTCAGCCGGCGCCAACTCGACCGACAGGCCCAGAAGACCCTTGGCCTCGATATGTCCGGCGATCAGCGACAGGAAGTGTTCGGCCGCCAGCTGCGGCTCGCCGCCGGTGTCCAGCCGCCCCAAACGCTCCTCGCGCGCCATCCATTGGCTCAGCGCTTCGAGCATCTGCCTGGGACCGGCTTCGTAGTAGGCCTGCCCCATCTCGGGGAATTGCTGGCTCGCGCCGACGATCATGCGGTAGTAGCCGACCTCGGTCGGCCCGCACGCATGCGTATAGAACTGCCGCGCGACGTCCGTGAGCATTTCGCGCGGATGGCGTTCGAGCGCCGACACGTTCAACGGCGCGCGCATGAGCGCCCCGTGGTCGGCGATCATGGCTTTGAAGAGGTCTTCCTTGTTGCCGAACTGGTTGTAGAGCGTCTGCTTCGAGACGTTCGCGACGTTCGCGATCGCGTCCATCGAGACGTCGTACCCATGGGTCCGGAACAATTCGGTGGCCGCTTCCAGGATGCGCGCGCGCACCGAAAGCATCGCCGACGGCAAAAGTGAGACTGCTGCAGAAGAATGACGGGTCATCGCAAACCGATCAAAAACTAAGGGTGAGGCCCCCGCTCGCACCGAATCAGCGTGATTCGCTGATTCGCCATATGCTGCACGAATCGATTCTGGACTGAGAAGTCTAAATTAATGAAGTCTTAACAATTTGCAGCAGGTGATTTGCGCGCGCCGAGCGCGTTTTTCCTGAGAAAACAGCCGCGAAATCGAAGTCGACTGATTCACGAGCGATTCACGGAGCGAACGCCCGCATGAATGTGTCGACGCAAAAACATACACGCCGTTCCAATTCGGCAGGCGTCAACGCGACGGGCACGCCCAGCAATCCCTTGGTCTGCACATGGCCGAGAATCAGTGAAAGAAAATGCTCGGCCGCGAGTTTCGGATCGCCCGTGTCCAAGCGGCCCAGCCGATCCTCACGTGCCATCCATTCGCTGAGCATCGCGTGCGTGCGCTTTGGACCGACCTCGTAGAAGTCGGTGCCGATCTCCGGAAACCGCTGCCCGGCCGCCACGATCGTCCGCAGAAACCCAAGTGATTGCGGCGTAAAGGCCAGCGCAAAATACTGGCGCGTGAAGTCCATGAGCACGTCGCGCGGCGGCCTGTGCGACGCCGATTCCGCCAGCGGCGCGCGCAGCGCCGCCGCGCGGTCCGTGATAATGGACTTGAACAGTTCCTCTTTCGATCCGAACTGATTGTAGAGCGTCTGCTTGGACACATCCGCAGCCGTAGCGATCGCGTCCATCGAGGCTTCATAGCCCTGCGCTCGGAACAGCTGCGCCGCCGCGTCCATGATGCGAGCGCGCGTCGACGAGGGCGTCGGATTCGGCTGGGCAAGGGTCTCTGAAGGCCGGGTCATGGTCTACGGCTCTTCCACCGTGTTGACGTTGATCGAGCGCGACAACATCGGGGTCGCGAGCAATGCCACGCTATAAATGATCGCAACGATCAGGAAACAGTCCGCGAACGCGAGCGTCGTCGCTTCGCGCCGCACGAATCCGCTGAGCGTCTTGAGCGCCGCCAATTGCCCATCGTTGGGTATCAAAGAGTTGTAGCGCTCCGAGAGGCCCGCGATCCAGCCTTCCGCAACGCCGCGGCCCGCGCTGACGTTCTCCGAAAGGCGCTCATAGTGAAACGCGATGCGCTCGGTCAGCTGCGTGTTGAGAACGGCAAGCCCGAGCGCGCCGCCGAGGTTTCGCAACAGGTTGTAGAGCCCGGACGCGTCCTTCAGAATATTGGGTTCAAGCCGGCCCAACGCGATGACGTTGGCGGGCACCATGCAGAACATCAAGCCCCATCCGCGCATCATCTGCGGGATGAGCAGCTCCCAGAATCCCCATTCCGACGTGAGCTTCGCGAACTCGAAGCAGGACGCCGCCATCAGCACGATGCCGATGGTAAGCACGTAGCGCGGGTCCCAGCGCCGGCTGAGTATTCCGGCCAAGGGCGCGCTTATGAATTGGAAAATGCCGGTGACGAAAACGAGTTCGCCGATTTCCAAGCTCGTATAGCCGCGCACGCGCGCGAGGAAGAACGGTAGAAGGTAGACGATGCCGTAAAGCCCGATCCCCAGGATCAATCCGAAGCTCGCGCCCAGCGTGAAGTTGCGGTCGCGAAAAACGTGGAGGTTCACGATCGGGTTTCGGGCGCTCAAGACGCGCAGGAAGAACGCGACCCCGGCTGCCACCGCCACGAACGAAAATGCACGGATCGACCCGTCCTCGAACCAATCCTTTCGCGAACCTTCCTCAAGCACGTATTCGAGCGAGCCCAAAAACGCCGCCATGAGGCCGAGGCCTAGAATGTCGATCCCTTCCAGCAGCGACCAATCGGGCTTGTCGACGTCGACCACCGCCCAAACGATTGCGGTGATGATGATGCCGATCGGCAGATTGATCAGGAAGAGCCAGTGCCAAGAGAAGGCGCTCGTCAAAATGCCGCCGAGCGTCGGGCCCACCGTCGGCGCCAGGGTCGCGATCAGGCCGACGAAGACGCTGACGCTCGCCGCGCGCCCCTGGCCGAACATGATGTAGGACCCGGCGACGACGGTCGGGATCATCGCGCCGCCCAGGAACCCCTGCAGCGCGCGAAAGATCACCATCTGCTCGATCGACGTCGACATGGCGCAGAACAGGCTCATCAGCGTGAACGACGACGCCGACAGCACGAACAAGAGTCGCGTCGACAAAAGCCGCGACAAGAAGCCGGACAGCGGGATCATCACGACTTCCGCGATTAGATAGGATGTCTGGACCCAGCTGATTTCCTCCGCCGATGCCGACAAGCCGGCCTGAATCTGAGACAGCGACGCCGACACGATCTGAATGTCGAGGATGGCCATGAACATGCCGAACGCCATGGCGAAAAAGCCGATCAGCGACCGTGCCGTCAGCGGAGGGAGCGCGGCGGCCGAACCGTTCGCTGCCTGTGGCGCGCCGCTCATCGCGCCGCTCTGGCGGTTTCGCCCTTCGCCGGTTCGCGCAGGTCGACGGTCACGCCGACCGACATTCCGGCCTTAAGGCGCGCGAGATCTTCGGCCTTCGCCTCGACGCGCACGCGCACGGGAATGCGTTGGACGATTTTGGTGAAATTGCCGGTCGCGTTCTCCGGCGGCAGCAGGCTGAACAATGCGCCGCTCGCCGGCGCGAAACTCTCGATGCTCCCCGAAAAATCCAAGCTCGGCAGTGCGTCGACGGAGATGCGGACGGACTGACCCGCCTTCATCTCCCCGACCTGGGTCTCTTTGAAATTCGCGATCACATAGACGGCGGGCAAGGGCACGACCGCCATCACTTGCACGCCCGCGCGGATATACTGACCGACCTGAGCCGTGCGGTTGCCGACGACGCCGTCGAACGGCGCGCGCAGCGAGGCGTTGGTGAGATCGGTTTGCGCCAACGCGAGTTGCGCCTCGGCTTGTTTCAAGTCGGCCACGGCCTGAGCGCGCGATGTTTCGATGACCGGAACTTGGGCGCGCTCCGTATCCAGCGCCGCCCGCGCCTTCTCGACGCCGGCATCGGCCTTGCCGCTGTCCGCGCGCGCCTGCTCCAGCCGCTGGCGGCTGACCCAGCCGCGCGCGGCCAGGGCGCGATAGCGCGCGATGTCGCTGCGCGTGCGGGCCGCATCGGCATTGGCGCTCGTAAGCGACGCGACGGCCTGACGTATCATCGATTGCTCGAGCTTGCTCTTGGCGTCGATGTTTGCGATCGCAGCCTTGCGCGCTTCGACAACGGCACGCGCTTGATCGACCCGCGGCTGGATGTCGGAGGTATCGAGTTCGAGCAGAACCTCGCCCGCCTTCACGGCTTGGTTGTCGGTCACCTTGATTGCGCCGACATAACCCGCAAGCTTCGGCGCGATGGCCGCGATATCGGCTTGGACGTAGGCGTCCTCCGTCGACACCTGGAAACGCCATACGGTCAACCACATGACCGCCACGTAAAGCGCGGCAAGGCCTGAGATAATACCGATCGCCGGGAGGGTGAATTTGCGCATACCGCCAACAAGTTGGACTCGCGAGTCCAATGAACTATTCGGCCCAAGCCGAACACGCAACAAAATTAGACTGAGAAGTCTAATTTCAGGCTAACACTCTGATTTAACTAACGTTCTGAAGGGCTCGGTCGATGGACTCCCAGAGCGGTTCGAGCGGCTCGAGGCCGATCGACATACGCACGAACCCGTCGGCGACCGCGTCGCCCCAGCGGGCCCGGCGCTCGGCGCTCGTCCGCACGCCCCCAAAACTGGTGGACGCCTGGATGTACGGACATTCGCCGATGAGCCGCTCGGCTGCCCCGCCGTCCTTGAGCGTAAAGGAAATCATAAAGCCGAAACCGGACATCTGGCGCGCCGCAATGGCATGGGCCGGGTCGCCCTTGAGCCCCGGATAGCGCACCGAGACGACCTTCTTGTGCTGCGCCAGCCGCTCGGCGACGGCGCCGGCCGTGGCGCACATGCGGGCGAAGCGAACCTCGAGCGTCTCCAAGCCGCGGTAGACGAGCCACGCTTCGAACGGCCCCGGGATGGCGCCGGAAAACTTCCGCCAGTCCTTCATCCGCGTCATCAGCGCCCCGTCGCGCGTCGCGACATGTCCCATCAGCGTGTCGGAATGCCCGTTGATCGCTTTGGTATCCGCACACACAACCAGATCAGCGCCCAGAGAGAGCGGCCGCTGGCCGAGCGGCGTCATTGTCGTGTTGTCGACGGCGAAAATCGCGCCGGCTTTCTTCGTGGCGGCGGCAACAGCGGCCAGATCGCAAACATCCAATCCGGGATTGGACGGCGTCTCGGCGAGAACGAGACGATAGCCCTCAAACCCGCCGTCGAGAAACGTCGCCGTCGGTCGCGTCTCGATGACGGCGCCGAGCGGCCGCAGGAATTGCTCGCTGAGCGCCCGCGTCGCGTAATAGCCATCCGCCGGAAGCAGCACGCGATCACCCGCACGCGCGCAGGTGAACAGCACGGCCGCAATCGCCGCCATGCCGGAGGGAAAGACGATCGTCTCCGCCTGCTCGAGTAAGCCGAGCGCTGACTCGAGCGCCTCCCATGTCGGATTGTGAAAGCGCCCGTATTGATAGGGCGCATTCGACGGATTGCCGGGCAAATGGAAGACCGCGGTGGGGAAAATCCCCGGCACGACGGAGTCGCCGGGCTCAAGCCCCGCTGCGCGATGGTGCAGCAATTGGGCCGCAATTGCGTCTGGATCTAGCTTGCTCATGGGCCAAGTCTACTGCGCCCGATCGATGCGCCGTGCAAGGCTCAGACTTCGCCGAACTTCTTGCGCGGGTCGTACGGGTGCGCCGCTTCCCACCGCTTCACGATATCGCTCAAGTTCTGATCGGCCTGATCCGGCAGCACGATCTGCAGCGTCACGAACTGGTCGCCCGCCGGATTGACGGAGTGTGCAGGGATACCCTTGCCCTTCAGGCGAAAGAGCTGACCCGCATTGGCACCCGGCGGGATGACCATCGTGACCGAACTGTGCAGCGTCGGCACTTTCACCTTCGCCCCGTGCAGCGCTTCGTTCAGCGTGATCGGCAGATCGAGATGGATGTCGCGTCCTTCGCGCCGATAGTAGGGGTGCGGCTCGATCGTGATGGTGATCATCGCGTCGCCCGCTTGTCCGCCGGGAATCCCCGGCTCGCCGAGGCCGCGCAAGCGGATCGTCTGCCCCTCGCGCACGCCGATCGGTACCTTCAC
>JBGOVA010000303.1:0-3614 GCA_041477875.1 Micropepsaceae bacterium
CAAGCGGACCTTGCCGCTTTCGGCAAGGTTGTCGAAGCTTTCGAGAAGTTGGTGCAGGCGGTCGGCGCGGTTCGGCCGTGGTCGCATCCAAAGGCGACGGCGCTTGATGCCGTCAGCTTTGGGGCGTGGTGCGCGGCGCGGACGAAGTCGCACTTCGTCGCCGACTTCATGCGCGTGGTCACTCTCGCCGTGCTCGGGCTCGAGCCTGATGAAGTTTCGGCGCTCGCCTTTGCCTATTATTCGGCGCAGGGCGACAGTTTCTCGACCCTGATCGGCACGCAAGGCGGCGCGCAGGACAGCTGGATCCGCGACGGTGCGCAGACGATCTCGTTGAAGCTTGCGGCGGAGCTGACGGATCGCGTTGTGCTCGGCGCGCCCGTGCTCGGCGTCACGCAGACCGAAGACAGCGTGGTTGTCGCGCATGCACGCGGGTTCGCCCAGGCGCGGCAGTTCATCCTGGCGATGCCGCCGGCCGCGGCGAATGCGGTTGCGTTCGATCCTTGGCTGCCGCCCGAGCGGGTGGAGTTGCAATCACGCATGCCGATGGGCGCGTATGCGAAGGTCGTTGCGGTTTACGACAAGAGGTTTTGGCGCGCGAAGGGGTTGAACGGATTCTTCGCGAGCCTGCGCGGACCGATCACCGCGAGCTTCGACGAGAGCGAACCGGACGGCGCTTACGGCGCGGTCTTGGGTTTCATCGCGGGCGATCACACGCGCGCATGGCGCAAACTCGACGCGGCGGGGCGCAAAGCGGCCGTGCTTCAGCAGCTCGCGCGACTGTTGGGGCCCGAGGCGTCGTCGCCCGTCGACTATCTCGAGAAGGATTGGATCGACGAGCCATGGTCGCGCGGAGCGCCCGTCGCGATGCCGGCGCCAGGCGCGCTGTCGCGCTCGGGCAGCGCCATGCGCGGTTCCATCGGGCGCATTCACCTGGCGGGAACCGAAGCGGCGGAGCGCTGGACCGGTTACATCGACGGCGCGGCGCGGGCCGGTGAAGCGGCGGCGAAAACGGCTCTCGCCCGCCTCACCTGAAAGACCGATGTGCCCGGGCGCCGTTGCACCGGTCGACCACTTGCCGCATCTTTCGTGCTGATTCTTCGCTGCAAGGCCGAGAGATGCGGAGAAACCGAGCAAGACTTGCGATTACCATCTTCGCAGCGGTTGCCTTGTCGACCGCGCCGGCGGCTTTGGGCCAAGCGGTTCACCCCGTGGCACCCATTATTGTCGCCCCGCCAGTGACAACACCGCTTTACCTTCCTCCGAACTGCGGGCCCGGCAGCGCCAATAGCGGGACTCCGTGTTCGTCGCTACCGCCGTTGACGCCGGCGCCTCCGCTCCTGCCGATTCCTGTGGCGCCGGCGGTCCCGGCCTCGCCGCAGACGGCACTGACGCCGGGATCCGCGCGCGACATATCGGCCGTCGGCGACGACAAGGTGTTGAGCTACTTCCAGCGCAGCGTCACGCAGGTCGACACGCGCAAAGCGTTCGGCTTCGTGCTGCTGCCGAAGTCCGCGGTGACGGCGGAAGAGAAGAGACTTCAGGGGCGGTTTTGCCAAATCATGCTGGCGTCGATGGATTTCATGGCGCCGGACGCGGTGGCGCGCCGGAATATCCTGGTGACGTATTGGCCGGTCGTCGCCGCGCGCAAAGCGGTCGAGATCGAAGCCGCGTTCGCAGAGCGCAACTGCGACCAGCTGCTGGCTTGGTACGATTACAAGCTCGCGCGCAGCGTCGCCGCGCGGGCCGGCATCGCGGGCTTGAGCGGCCCGCTTCTGATCACCTGGCCGTCCGAGGACGCAAAGCACGCCGCGGAGCGCGACCCTCTGATCGTCGATTTCGCCAAGGCGGACTACGAGCACGCGACGAAGGCGCTGCAATATTGGTTCGGCGAGCTGCGCAACAAGCCCGCGCTGTGGACGAGCCGCATCCGCGAAGGCACGATCCGCGCCGAGCTCGCCGACGCCATCAACGACACCGCAGGCGTCGTGCTCGCCATGCTCAGCGGGAAGTGGGAGAGCGTCACGGCGGTGAGCGAGACGCCTTAGGTCGGTGCGTTATCTGTCTCGCTGCGCGTGCTAATGTTCGGGCGTGAGTTCGACCCGCATCAGTGTCCACGTGAATGCGCCCCGGGCGATCGTCTATCGCGCCCTTGTCGATGCGCGCGCGGTCGCGACGTGGATGGTGCCGACAGGCATGACGGCCCACGTGCATGCGTTCGACGCGCGCGAAGGCGGCGCGTTTCGCATCTCGCTCACCTACGACGCCGACAGGGACCGGCAAAACGACCGCGCACACCGACACGTATCACCGCCGCTTCGTGAAACTCGTGCCGAACGAGCAGGTTGTCCGCGTGGTCGAGTTCGAGACGGCGGATCCCGCGCTCAAGGGCTGGATGACGATCACGATCACGCTCACCGATGCGCATGGCGGCACCGATGTCCTCGGCGTGCACGACGGACTGCCGCCGGGCGTTTCGACCGCCGACAACGAGACCGGCTGGCGGATGGCACTCGCGAAACTCACGGCGCTTGTCGAGGCGGGGTAGGACAAGCCCGACCGGACTGCGTATGATTTTCCGGGGTACACAAGGGTGGAACCATGCCTGAGTACTCAGACGAACTGATCAAGCACGTGCTCGGCTCCGTCAAAACCGTCGCCATCGTCGGCGTTTCGGAGAAGGAGTCGCGGGCTTCGCACTTCGTGATGAAGTACATGCAGGGCAAAGGGTATCGGATGATCCCCGTTAATCCCTCGCTCGCCGGGCAGAGGCTTCTTGGGGAAAAGGTCTATCCGGACCTCAAATCAGTTCCCGTCCCGGTCGACATGGTCGATATCTTCCGCAATTCGGAAGCCGCCGGCGCGTTGAGCGACGAGGCGATCGCAATCGGCGCCAAGGTGGTGTGGATGCAGCTCGGCGTGATCAACGAAGAAGCGGCGAAACGGGCCGAAGCGGCCGGGCTCACGGTCATCATGGATCGCTGTCCGAAGATGGAATATTCGCCGTTTTCCGGGGAATTCGGCTGGGTCGGCAGAAACAGCCGAATCATCGACAATAGACGCAAGCAATTGGGTGCCGGCCGCGCGTCCCTCGCGCGCGACGCCATCGGCCGAGGAAAGGGTACGCTATGAACATCCATCAGAAGCTTTCGGACTACGGCTTCAACACGTTGTCCGTGCATGCGGGTGCCGCCCCCGATCCTACGACCGGGGCGCGCGCGACGCCGATCTATCAGACGACGTCCTACGTGTTCGACGACGTCGACCATGCGGCCTCGCTCTTCGGGCTGCAGTCGTTCGGCAACATCTACACGCGCATCGGCAACCCGACGCAGGCGGTGCTCGAGGAGCGCGTCGCAGCGCTCGAGGGCGGCACGGCGGCGCTCGCCGTCGCGTCGGGGCATTCCGCACAGCTGCTGGTCTTCCACGCGATGATGCAACCGGGCGACGAATTCATCGCGGCGCGCCAGCTCTACGGCGGTTCGATCAATCAGTTCGGCCATTCGTTCAAGAATTTCGGCTGGCACGTGAAGTGGGCGGACGCGCGCGATCCCGAAAGCTTCCGCCGGCAGCTGACGGCAAAGACGAAGGCGATCTTCATCGAAAGCATCGCCAAC
>JBGOVA010000004.1:0-53300 GCA_041477875.1 Micropepsaceae bacterium
GGTCGTAGACGGCGATCGTGCCGCTCTGTTTCTTGTCGAGGCCATAGGCGAGCGCCGCCGCCGTCGGCTCGTTGCTGATGCGCAGCACTTCAAGACCGGCGATCCGGCCGGCGTCTTTCGTCGCCTGGCGTTGCGCGTCGTTGAAATAGGCGGGAACGGTGATGACGGCCTGCGTGACCTTCTCGCCGAGATAGGATTCCGCCGTCTCCTTCATCTTCTGAAGCGTGTAGGCGGAAATCTGCGACGGTGAAATTTTCTCGCCGCCGTCGCGTCCCTGGACCCATGCATCGCCGTTGTCGGCCTTGATGATCTTGTAGGGCACCATCCCGATGTCTTTTTGCGTCATCGGGTCTTCGAATTTGCGGCCGATCAGGCGCTTGATGGCAAAGTAGGTGAACTCGGGATTGGTGACGGCCTGACGTTTCGCGGCTTGCCCGACAAGGCGTTCGCCGTCCTTTGTGAACGCGACGATCGATGGCGTCGTCCGCGCACCCTCGGCGTTCTCAAGCACTTTGGGCTGAGAGCCTTCCATGATGGCAACGCACGAATTGGTCGTGCCGAGATCGATGCCGATGACTTTAGCCATAGTCTAAAACCTCTCTTCTTCGGCGGATGAACCGGGGCCTTCTCGAACCTGGAAGCGCCCGCCGCCATCCCCACGCAAATCAGTGGAAACACAGGATTATGCCGCGAGAATCCGCGGGTTTCACGGCCACATATAGGGGTGCGACCCCAACCTCGCAACTGGCCCCGACCGCCGGATTTCGTGATTTTGGGGGCTTTCGGGACCGGCGTATGCTTTTCGAGTCCAAGATGAGGGAGGCCACCATGTACCGTATGTATGGTTGGGCCGCGTTTTTGGCCTCAGTGACATTGCTGTCGGTTCTTGCCGCAGGAACCGCTTCGGCCAATGGGTCCAGGCCGATCTATGCCTGCTTCTCGCCCGAGAATGCCGCCGTGATCGGCCGGCTGGGAGCCAACGACCCGAGCGTTCGCTACGGCTTCGAAACCGGCGAATGTTTGGCGCTTCCATCGAACGTTCCGCTGAATGACGTCGAGCGCCAGGGAAACATGTGGCGTTTCCGAGTCTACGGCGCCAAGCCTTATCTCTATGCCGCCGACTGGGGCGCCGGCTTCCAACCGAGCGCCGAGGCAGCCCCGCCCGGTTTTGAGCAGTTCTTGCCCATGACCGCACGATTGCTCACGACCGGCCGCGCCTTCGCGGAGTGCTATGACGCCTCTGAAAAGCTCTCGGCGCGCTTCAGCGATCATGAACGGCGTTGGAAGGACTACCGATCATGGAGCCGCCCGACACCGAGCGCGTCGACCCCCGTTGTCACGATCTACGTCGGCGATGTCGGTCCTCGGCTGATCGCCGAAGGCATGCAGCTGCGTGAGCAAGCCACGGCCTTCTATCAACGCTGCGGCCAGTACGCGGCCATAGAAGCCGACGACGATTTCGTGGCCTTTGTGCGCACAGCGCGCCAGGCTTGAGCTTCGGCGCAGCGTCAGGGCCCGCTAACCTGGCCGACGCTGCGCGCGGCCCATTTTCAAGGCGCCGGACCGCGATAAATAAGCGCAATCTGTCATACAATCGCCGCTAAGACGCATCACATAAGGGCCGTTAAGGGCCGTCGGCACGGGCTGCCGGAGACAAGGGGTGGTTACCATGTCGCGACATCTTCGCCCGCTTTCGCGCATGACATTCGTGGTTGGGGGCACGGTTACCGCGCTGCTGGCCGCTTCGGGCGTTGCGAACGCGGTCGCGCGCACACCGACGATTACGGGCAACGGCTGGGTCGCGCTCCTCGTCATCGCCGTAGTGGTCGGCACGATCTACTTGCTGATCATGGGTACGCTTCACGTCGAAAAGCGCGACGCGGGACTCTATGGCGGTCGTCGCGCACGCGATGAAGGCGGCTGGTTCGGTATCTTTCACGGCGGCGACGGCGGCGACGGCGGCGACGGTGGAGGAAACGGACACTGACCGCGCTTAAGCCGTCGTATCGAGCGGCGAGCCGGGGTCCCTCGAACCGCTGCCATTCTTTGCGCCCGTCCCCTGCGCGGCGACCAACACCATGGCCGGTCTAAGCAAGCGGTCACCGATCATGTACCCGGTTTGCGCGACATCGATGACGTGGCCCGGCGGCTGCTCGTCGCTTGGCACCTCTGCGATCGCTTGATGCAGGTTCGGATTGAAGCGTTGACCTTTTGCTTCGATGCGCTTGATGCCGTGCCGTTCGAAGATCGCCAGAAGCTCGCGCTGCGTCGCTTCGATGCCCTCGATCACGGGCAGCGCGGTGAGCGGAAGCGCGGCCCTGACCTCGGGCTTCAGCGCATCGAGGGCGCGCGAGAAATTGTCGACGACATTGAGCAAGTCGCGCGCGAACCGCGAGAACGCGAATAGTGCGGCTTCGGTTTTTTCGCGCTCCGCCCGGCGCCTGACGTTTTCCGTCTCGGCGACCGCGCGCAGATATCGATCCTTCAACTCCGCAATCTCTTCGTGCAGCGCGGCGATCTGCGCCGCCTCGCGCGCGATTTCGCCGCTCGACGTGTTCTCGTCCGCCGCGTCCAGGCCGAAAGGCTCGTCAGGCCCGGAATCGTTCGCGGCCTTCGGCGTGTCTTGGTGATTCTTCGGTTTGTTCATCGCGTCAAAAGATCCCATCCAAGCGGCATGCTTATTTTTGCTGGCTGATCAGTCGGCTGACGACCCGCGCGGTGTAATCGACCATCGGCACGATACGCGCATAGTTCAGTCGCGTCGGCCCGATGACCCCAATGACCCCGACGACGCGGTGAGATTGGTCGGCATAGGGCGCGGCGATGATCGACGAGCCGGACAACGAATAAAGCTTGTTCTCGGCGCCGATAAAGATGCGCACCCCGTCGCTCAGCTTCGCGAGTTCCAACAGCTGAATAAGATCGTTCTTGCGCTCGATGTCGTCGAACAGCTGGCGAACGCGCTCGAGTTCGCCCGCGGCGCCCAGATCCTCGAGCAGCCGCGCCTGTCCACGAACGATGAGCGAGGGCATCGTGCTCTGCAATCCGCCCCATTCTGCAAGGCCCGCCGACACGAGCTTGGCGGCAAGCCCGTCGAGTTCCGCTTTCTGCGCTGTGATCTCGTTCAGGATTTCGCTCCGCGCCTCTTCCAGAGTGCGCCCGCGCATGCGCGCACTCAAGTAGTTGCCGGCCTCGATGAACGCCGACGGCGGCAGCCCGAGCGGCGTCTCGATCACCCGATTCTCGACCGAGCCGTCCTCGCCCACCATGATCACCAGTGTGCGCTGCGGCGCGAGGGGAACGAACTCGAAGTGCTTCAACGCCGGATCACGCTTGGGCGTGACCACGAGACCGGCGCACTGGCTTAGGCCCGACAGCAACGCCGAGGCCTGCAGCAGCACGTCGTCGATCTTGCGCCCGCTCGCGGCGAGTTGCGCTTCGATGCCTTTGCGTTCATCCCCGCCGAGATTGCCCACCTCGAGCAGCCCGTCGACGAACATACGAAGACCTATTTGTGTCGGCACGCGCCCCGCGCTCGTATGCGGCGCCTCCAAAAGTCCTGCATGCTCGAGGTCCGACATGACATTTCGGATCGACGCCGGCGAAAGCGAAATGGCGCCCCGCTGTGACAGGGTGCGCGATCCGATCGGCTCGCCCGTTTCCAGGTAAGTTTCGACGATGGTCCGGAAGATCTCCCGTGAACGCTCGGACAGCTCGCCGATTTGCGTCGGCAAGGGCGTTTTCAGGGGAGGCACGTGACGTTCGTTCATCGTGTTGGTTGTGGCCTAGAAACGCGGCCGTTGCATGGCCGCAAACGCCAGGCTAGGTAGCGCCTGAGCCCCCAAACTTCAAGGCAAGAGGAAACCCCATGCGCCCGTCAGGTCGCCGCCCCGATCAGTTGCGCGACGTGTCGCTGGAGCCGGGCGTTTCCGCGTACGCGGAAGGCTCCTGCATGGTGAAGTTCGGCCGCACGCACGTGCTCTGCACCGCAAGCTTGGAAAACAGTGTGCCGCCGTTCCTGAAGGGCACCGGCAAGGGCTGGGTCACGGCCGAATACGGCATGCTGCCGCGCGCAACCGGCGAGCGCATGCGCCGCGAGGCTGCGACCGGAAAGCAGTCGGGCCGCACGCTTGAAATCCAGCGCCTCATCGGCCGCGCGCTTCGTGCGGTCACGAACTTGAGCGGCTTCGGCGAGCGCCAGATCGTGATCGATTGCGACGTCATCCAGGCCGACGGCGGAACGCGCACGGCCTCCATCACGGGCGCCTTCGTGGCGCTGCACAAATGCTTCGAGATGATGAAGCGCGATCAGCTGATCAAAACGTTGCCGGTCAAGGACCACGTGGCCGCCATCTCGTGCGGAATTCACGGCGGCGCGCCCGTCCTCGATCTCGACTACGAGGAAGATTCCTCGGCGGGCACGGACGCGAATTTCGTCATGACAGGCGCGGGTGCCTTGGTCGAAATCCAAGCCACGGCCGAAGGCGACGCGTTCAGTGAAGCGGAGTTCTCGCAGCTGATGACCCTGGCGCGCGCGGGCATCGCACGCCTTGTCGATCTTCAGCGCGATGCCATCTCGCGTAAAGCATGACGCGCCGCTTGACAGAGCATCGCCTCGTCGTGGCAAGCCACAACGAAGGAAAGATACGCGAAATCCGCGATCTGATCGCACCGTTCCGCATCGATGCGGTCTCGGCCGCGAGCCTGCACCTGCCCGAGCCTGAGGAAACCGAGCCCACCTTTGCCGGCAACGCGCTGATCAAGGCTTCGGCCGCGGCGAAGACCGCTCGCCTGCCCGCCCTCGCGGATGATTCTGGGCTTTGCGTCAACGTACTCGGCGGCGAGCCCGGTGTCCTCTCCGCCCGATGGGCGGGGCCGGCAAAGGACTTCCGCGTGGCGATGCAAAAGGTACAGGACCGGCTCGTCGCGTCGGGCACCAGCGACCGGCGAGCGCACTTCGTCTGCGCCCTCGCCATCGCTTGGCCGGACGGCCATGCGGAGGTCTTCGAGGGCGAGGTTCACGGCACGCTAGCCTGGCCGCCCCGGGGCACGCGCGGCTTCGGCTACGATCCGATCTTCGTTCCGGACGGCCACGAGACTACATTTGGCGAGATGGAACCCGACAAGAAACACGCCATGTCGCACCGCGCCCGCGCCTTCGCGAAATTCGTCGAGGCGTGCCTTGCCTGATCCCGGTCATGGTTTCGGCCTCTACGTCCATTGGCCGTTTTGCCTTTCGAAGTGCCCGTATTGCGACTTCAACAGCCACGTGCGCGCAAAGGTCGATGCCGACGCATGGGCGCTCGCTCTCACGCGCGAAATGGAATCGATTGCCGCGCGCCTCGACAACCGCTCGCCTCTCGACTCGATTTTCTTCGGCGGCGGCACACCCTCGCTCATGCCCGGCGCTGTCGTCGGCCGAATCCTGGAGCAAGCGGAGCGCCTGTTCGGTTTCGCCGCGAATGTCGAAATTACTCTTGAGGCCAATCCGACCAGCGTCGATGCGGAGCGCTTTCGCGACTACCGCGCCGCGGGCGTCAATCGCGTGTCGCTCGGCGTTCAAGCGTTGAATGACAACGACCTGCGCGCCCTCGGTCGCCTGCACACGGTCGACGAAGCACTCAAAGCCGTCGCGCTCGCCCAAGGCACGTTCTCGCGCGCCTCATTCGATCTCATTTACGCGCGCCCCAGCCAGACGGAATCGGCTTGGCGCGCGGAGCTCGATCGCGCGCTCGCCCAAGGCTGTACGCATTATTCGCTCTACCAACTGACCTTCGAGGAAGGCACGCCGTTTCACGCCGCACTCATGCGCGGATCGATGAAAGAACTCGACGTTGATATCGCAGCAACGCTTTACGAAGTGACGCAGCAGCGCATGACCGTCGCCGGAATGCCCGCATACGAAGTGTCGAACCATGCCGTGCCGGGCGAGGAATCGCGCCACAATCTGATCTATTGGCGTTACGGCGACTACCTGGGCATTGGTCCCGGCGCGCACGGACGTCTGACCGTCGATGGCCGGCGCATCGCAACATCGAGCGAACGCCAGCCCGAAGCATGGCTCGCGCGCGTCGGCGAGCGCGGCGACGGCCTCAGCCAATGGGAAACGATCGCCAGCGAAGAGCAAGGAACGGAGACCTTGCTCATGGGCTTGCGCCTGAGCGAGGGCATCGACGTCACGCGCGTTGAACGCAAGCTTGGTCGGCCTTTGCCGGCAGCGCGTCTGTCGGAACTGAGATCGCAAGGCCTCATCGAATTGACTGGCGATCGCCTGCGCGCGACACCGCGCGGCCGCCTCGTGCTCAACGCCGTGCTGAAGAAACTCGCGGCCTAAACGCGTCAGAACCCTTGCGATTGGAACGTATTCGCGGCGGGGCTCACCACCGTCAGCTGACCGCCGTTCGACACTTCCATCACCGCAAGGCCCCGCTCCGTCATGCCGTCCGAACGGAACCGGAAAATCCCGTCGATGCCCGCAAAGCCGTTCGGATCGGCGATCGCCATGCGCGTGTAGCGCTTGCCCGGCTGCCCGCCTGCCAAGGTCGCCGACAGCGCCACGCCGTCATAGGCGAGCGAGGCGATGCGCGGCGGCTTCGCTCCGTAAAGCTGCTGGAAGCGCGTGATGAAGTTCAGCCGCTGATCTTGCGGCGGCACCGCATACCAGCCGCCCATCAGCGACGGCTCGCGCGCGACCGCCGGGTCGTCCCACAGTCCGGTGCCGAGCAGCTTCACCTTGCGTGAATCGACGCCGTTGATGGTCAAGATGGGCCCGAGGCTGCGCAGCATTGTGCCGCCCTCGGGCAGGAAGATCGTGTCGAAGCCGGACTTCGCGATCAGCTTGACCGCGGGTTCGAGCGACTGGGGGTTCGGCTGGTAGTTCTGGACAGCGACAAGCTCGCGCCCACTCTGCATTACCGTGTTGCGGAACGCCTCCTCGACACGCTGGCCGTAGGGCGTCGAAGGCACCAGCGCCGCGAATTTCCCGCGCCCCTGCGACGCGGCGTAGCTCACGATCCGGCTGACCTCTTGCTCCGGCAAGAAACTCAACAAGAAGACGCCGTCGCCCGCGACCGTGCGGTCTGTGGAAAACGCGATCACCGGCACGTTGCGCGCGCGCGCAATGGGTGCGACCGCGCGCACGTCGCTCGCCAGCAGCGGCCCAAGAATGAGCTCCGCCCCCTTGTCGATCGCATCGTTCGCGGCGGCGGCGGCCATCTCGGGCGACGTGCCTGTGTCGCGCGGCAAGAGCATCATCGAGCGCGCACCCATGTCGAACATGCCCATCTGCGCGGCCTCGAGCAGCGCTTGGGCGACCGCGCGGGTCTCCTTGGCTGGGTGGGACAACGGCAGCAAAATGGCGATCCGCACCTGGCCTGCGACAAGAACGGGCGGCTGCGGCGCGGTTGTGGACGGCGCGACGTTGGTCGGCCGCGGGGCTTCGGTGATGACGGGCTTGGGCTTTTCGCCGAAAAGCGAGAACCCTTCGCACCCCGCGAGGCAGACCCCCATCGTCATCACAAGGACGATCGTCCACAATGTCCGCGCAAGGCGCGCGGAATCTGACGCTAACAATCGTGGTGTCACGGGCGTTCGTCCTTCAAACGGCGGATGAGCATGGTGAGCGAGGGGTCGAAGATTACCGGTCGGGGCATGCGAAGTAAATCGGAAGGGGCGCTATCCCCAGGCCTCTACCTGGTCGCAACCCCAATCGGCAATGCCGACGATCTAACCTTACGCGCGCGTCACGTTCTCGCCTCAGCGGACGTGATCTTCGCCGAGGACACCCGCGTCACGGCAAAACTTCTCGCCATTCACGAGCTGAAGCGTCCATTGCACTCTTACCGCGAACACAATGCGCACCACGCGGAGAAGGAGATTTTGGCGCATCTCGCCGAAGGCCATGCCGTCGCCTTGGTCAGCGATGCCGGTACGCCGCTTATCTCCGACCCGGGTCAGCCTTTGGTCGGCACCGTCACCGCAGAGGGTTACGACGTCATTCCCATACCCGGCCCTTCGGCCGTGCTCGCAGCACTGACAGCCTCGGGCCTCGCCACCGACAGGTTCTTCTTCGCCGGCTTCTTGCCGGCGCGCCCGACCGAACGCCGCCGCGCGATCCGCACGTTGGACAGCATTCCGGCAACATTGATCTTCTTCGAGGCGCCGAGCCGGCTGGCGGAAGCACTCGCCGACCTCGCGGCGCTCCTCGGTTCAAGGCCGGCTGCGATTGCGCGCGAGCTCACAAAGCTTCACGAGGAAATCCGGCGCGGCGCGTTGCCAGATCTCGCCGCGCACTACGAGCGCGAGCCCGACGTGAAGGGCGAGGTTGTCATCGTGATCTCGGCCCCTGTCGAGGGTGTGGCCGTGGCCTCCCTCGCAAGCTTGGACGCGCGGCTGGCCGACGAACTGAAGCGCCACCCCGTGAAGGACGCAGCCGCCATCGTCGCCGCCGCCTTGGGCCTGCCGCGCCGCGAAGTCTATGCTCGGGCGCTCGAACTGAAGCGAACGGGCGGCTAGCGGCGATGGCGCTGGAGCACGACAAGGCGCGCGCAAGGGGAACGGCGGCGGAGTGGCTGGCGGCCGCGTGGCTCGCGGGCAAGGGCTATCGTATCCTATCGCGCCAGTTTCGCGCCCATGGCGGCGAACTGGACATCGTGGCGCTGACACCGTTCTGGACCACACGCACAATCGTCTTTGTCGAAGTGCGTGCGCGCGGCACAGTTGAGCAAGCCATCGAATCAGTGGGCGCGGTCAAGCGCCGGCGGGTCGAAACGGCGGCCGCGCAATTCTGCGCCCGCAAACCGAAACTGGCTGCGTTTCCGCGGCGCTTTGATTTGGTGCTTCTGGCACCAGGCCGCTGGCCGCACCACATGATCGACGCTTGGAGACCGTGAGAGGTTCGAAAATGAGTTCGTTGCATCGCCGCTTTGCCGCCCGCCTGTCCGCCCTTCTCCTGGCGTTCGTGCTCGCCGGCTGTGTCGGCCTCTCGCTGAACACGCAAGAACGCTCGTTCTCGCGCGCCGTCGATGATTTCGACACCCAGACGGAGCTGAACGCCCGCCTCCTGGGCGAAAGCGCATCGCTGTTCGCCAACATCAACCTAACGGTGATCGAAGGCCGCGTGCACATGTCCGGCACCGTGCCCACGAACGAGGAGCGTATCATCGCGACGCGCCTCGCCTGGGCCACCCCCAACGTCAAGGAAGTCGCCAACGACATCGAAGTCACCGACGAAACGGGCCTGGTCGACAACGCGCGCGACCGCTGGATCAACGCGCAGGTGCGCACCCGCATCCTCGCCGACGGTGCGATCCATGACGTGAATTACACCATCGATACGCAAAACGGGGTCGTCTATATTCTCGGCATCGCCCAGGATCAGGGCGAACTGGACCGCGTGTTGGCGCACGCGCGCGCGGTACCGGAAGCTCGTCGTGTGGTGAACTACGCGTTGCTGAAGGACGATCCGCGCCGCTTTGCCGGACCGCCCGGCGGCGACATCGAGGAGACGGCGCCGCCGGAGCCGCGATAGGCCTTAAGAATCGGAGCGATGGAGAAACCGGATCAGCTTTTGGATTTGCTCCACGCGGCGGGTGAGGCCGAGGATGGCGCGATTGCGCTCGCCGAGACCGCGTTGATCCTGGCGGCCCTCGACCATTCGAGCATCGACCTCGCGCCTTATCGCGCCCATCTCGATCAGCTCGCCGAGGATGCGCGCGCAAGTTTCGTGGCGCTACGCCGCGGCATGGCGGAGAGCGAGGCCGCGGCCCGCGTGCTCGCCGACACGATCGGCGCCCGCCACGGCTACATGGGCGACAACGCCACCTTCGACGACCCGCAGAACGCCGATCTGATCAGGGTGATCGATCGCAGGCGCGGCCTGCCGGTGTCGCTTGGCATCATCTACATCGACGTCGCCCACCGCCTGGGCGTGGCGGCACAAGGCCTGAACACGCCCGGTCACTTCTTGCTGGCGCTGGGCGAAGGCGATCACGCGAAGATCGTCGATCCCTTCAACGGCGGTGTCGTGCTGAGTACCGACGAACTGCGCCCGCTGCCGCCGGTGCCGGAAGGCGAGGCACCGGAATACGGCCCGGTCCAGCGCCGCGACGTGCTTCTGCGTCTGCTCAACAACATCCGCACCCGTGCGCTCGCCGGCAAGGATATGCTCCGCGCACTGACGATCGCCGAGCGCATGGTGCTGATCGCGCCGCGCCGCCCGGAGCTCTGGCTCGATCTCGCGCGCGCCTGCGAAGGCGTCTTCAAAATGAACGGCGCCATTCGCGCCGCCCAGAGTTGTATTTCGCTAGCCGGCCCCCAAAGCCTGATCGGGCGCGAGGCGGCCTTTGTGCTTCAAGGCTTGAAGCGGATGGTGAACTAGGCGCGATCCCGGAAAGTGGAAGCCGGTCTTCGGAAAAGATCACGCCCTACAAAAACCTAAGTCGATTGCTAGGGGCGCGCTTCGACCGCTAATGTCGGAGCCGACAACATTGAAAGCGCGCCCATGCCCCTGACCGTCGCCATACAGATGGACCCGATCGAACGCATCGACATCGACGGCGATTCCTCCTTCGCGCTGGCGCTGGAAGCGCAAAACCGCAGACACAAGCTTTGGTATTACTTACCCAAGCACCTGGCTCAGCGCGACGGCAAGGTTTCCGCGCGCGCCCAGGTGCTGAGCGTGCGCAACGAGCGCGGCAATCACTTCACGCTCGGCGCGGACGAAATGCTCGACCTCGGTACCGTCGACGTCGTTCTGCTGCGCCAGGACCCACCGTTCGACATGAACTACATCACGACGACGCACGTTTTGGAGCGACTGCCCAAGCGCGTCCTGGTTGCGAACGATCCTTATTGGGTGCGCAACTCGCCCGAAAAAATTTTCGTCACTGAATTTCCCGATCTCATGCCGCCGACCTTGATCACCAGCGATCCGAAAACAATCCATGCTTTCCGCGCCGAGCACGGTGAGATCGTCATCAAGCCGCTCTACGGCAACGGCGGGGCCGGCGTTTTTCGGGTGCAGCCCGGCGATGAAAACCTCGACACGATGATCGAATTCTTCGCCGCTTTCGTGCGCGAACCGCTGATGATCCAGCGCTACGTGCCGCAAGTGCGTCAAGGCGACAAGCGCATCGTCTTGGTCGAGGGTGAAGCGGTCGGCGCGATCAATCGCGTGCCGGCGCCGGGCGAGGCGCGCGCGAACATGCACATCGGCGGCAAGCCGGAAAAGGCGACACTGACGCCGCGCGAGCGCGAAATCTGCGCTCGCATCGGCCCGGAACTCAAGCGCCGCGGCTTGATCTTCACCGGCATCGATGTGATCGGCGGTTATCTGACCGAGATCAACGTCACCTCGCCGACCGGCATTTGGGAGATCCGCCGCTTCGACGGCACCGACATCGCCGCCCTGATCTGGAACGCAATCGAACAGAGACTGCGCGCCCGCGCATGACCGTCGCGCATATCTCGACCGTCGCCTTTGTCGGCATCGAAGCGCGCGAAGTGGACGTCCAGGTCCACATGGCCGATAGCGGGAACGACAAGAACAACATTTCGGTCGTCGGTTTGCCCGACAAAGCCGTGGCCGAAAGCCGCGAGCGCGTCCGTGCCGCCCTGCACGCCGTTGGTCTCGCGTTGCCGAACAAGCGCATCACCGTGAACCTGTCTCCGGCCGATCTGCCGAAAGAAGGCAGCCATTACGACCTGCCCATTGCGCTCGGCTTGCTGACTGTGATGGGCGTCCTGCCCGCGCCGGAAATAGCCGGACACATGGCCGTCGGCGAATTGTCGCTCGACGGTGCGATCGTTCCCGTCGCAGGCGTTCTCCCCGCGGCGATCAAGGCGCTGGAGATGGAGCGCGCCTTCATCTGTCCGCAAGGCTCGGGGCCCGAAGCCGCATGGGCGGAAGGATTGGAGATCATCGCGGCGCCCTCTCTCGTGTCGCTGGTCAATCATTTGAAGGGCGTGCAGGTATTGAGCCCGCCGATAGCGAAGCTCGCCGACGAGTCCGGCACGTTCCTCGATCTGCGCGACGTCAAGGGCCAGGAAACGGCAAAGCGTGCGCTCGAAATTGCGGCGGCGGGTGGTCACAATCTCTTGATGATAGGCCCGCCCGGTGCCGGCAAATCCATGCTGGCGTCAAGATTGCCTGGCCTTCTCCCGCCCCTCGACGCGCGCGAAGCACTCGAAGTGTCGATGGTTCAAAGCCTTGCGGGCGAATTGAAGAACGGCGCCATTGGCCGCCGCCGCCCCTTCCGTGCACCGCACCATTCGGCCAGCATGGCGGCGCTCGTCGGCGGCGGTCATCGCGCCAAACCCGGCGAAGTCAGCCTCGCGCATCTGGGTGTCTTGTTCCTCGACGAGCTGCCCGAGTTTCAGCGTCAAGTCCTGGATTCGCTCCGCCAGCCGCTCGAAACGGGCGAAACGCTAGTCGCCCGCGCCAACGCGCATGTGCGCTACCCTTCACGCGTGCAATTGGTCGCCGCGATGAATCCTTGCCGCTGCGGCTATCTGTCCGATCCCGAACGCGCTTGCACCCGCGCGCCGAAATGCGCCGGTGAATATCAATCGAAACTCTCAGGCCCGCTGATCGACCGCATCGATTTGCACGTTGAGGTCAGCGCCGTCAGCGCGCAGGATCTGACGTTGCCGCCGCCCGCCGAAGGTTCGGCCGAAGTCGCCGCCCGCGTCGGCGCCGCGCGCGACATCCAGCGCCGGCGTTTCGCCGATCATTCGATCCGCACCAACGCCGAGGCCGACGGCGAATTCCTCGAATCGATTGCGCGTCCCGACGCCGACGGTTTGGCGTTGCTCAAGAAGGCCGTCGACAACTTGAAACTCTCAGCACGCGGCTATCACCGTGTGCTCCGCGTCGCGCGCACCCTCGCGGACCTTGAGGCTCGCGAATCAGTCGCCCGTGCCCATATCGCGGAAGCCTTGAGCTATCGCAGATTGCAAGTCTCGTTTTGATCGTCGGCGGCCGGAGATTTCGGCCTGTGTCGTCCGTCGCAAAGCCTGCTTCGGAGATGGGCGTGAGTCCGCGGCGCATCAGGCTCGCGTGTTAGGATTCGCCCACATCACCAAGCGTGCGGAAGCGCGCGAAAGGGGCCGACATGTACAAATATCTCTACTACCTCGTTCAACCGGGCGTCGTATCGACGGGCCTGATGGGTACGGCGCTGCAAGTCGCCATCGCCTTCGCCAACAGCTTCAACATCGCCGGCGCCGCCGATGCGATTTCTCAATACGGGTTGAGCGGCCAGCTCGCGTCCGGCGGTCTGATCGCCGCGCTGATCGGCGCCTACTACTCGCTGACGCAGCACAAGGCCGGCCACGCGGTCGCGGCCGGTGCGGGCGCCGTCGCCGGCGGCATTTCGGGCACGCTGGGCACCGCTGTCACGCAGGCCTTCGGCTGGACGGCGGTCGCCGCGGGCACCACGCCGCTTTTGAACTTCACGGCGATTAGCACCGCGTTGATGAGCGCCGTAGGCATGAGCGATCCGTCGCTCGCGGTCGGCTCCGATCCGATGTTCGACACGGCTGCCCTGACGCAAATCTTCGGCTCGACGGCGATCGGCGGCGGTCTCGGCGCGTTTCTCGGCACGTCGCTCAGGGGCCACAGGACCCGGCGCTCGCGTCGCGCGCACGCCTGACATCTGAAAACGAAAAGACCGCGTGGTGTTTCCACCGCGCGGTCTGAAGATCGAGTTCGACGCTTTCGCGCCGAGCTCGAGGCTGACTACATGCCCGCCTTGATTTCGACGGTGATCTTCTCGCCTGCGGCGTCGTTCTGTTCCCACTTGTCGCCCGCCTTGTGCGCGCCCTTGAACTCAGAGCACGATTCCTTCGGCGCAGCCGTTCCGGCGGGCGCGTTCGCAGGCAGGTCGGCCGTTCCGCAGTACTTGGCGTTGTTTTCTTTCAGCGCCCACTTGCCGGTACCCTTTTCGCCCTTGGCCGTCTCGACGGAATACGTGCCGTCGTTCTTGATCCAGAGTTTGTAGGATTCGCCCTTCGCATTGGTCACGATAACGGTGTTGCCGTAGGCGCCCGCCATTTGGTCGTCCGCCGCGATCGCCGCGCCGGCAAAGCTCAACGCGACAAGGGCGCCAACGCCCCAAAGCGCAAATTTACGCATGAATAGACTTCCTCCCATGAGAAACCCCGGAACCTGGTCCCGGGGGGCCGGGGCTTATAGCGTTAACCCCGGGCCCAAGGGAAGCGACAGTTAATGAATCCTCAAGCACCGCCTGCGAGCCTCAAGAATCAGACTCCTCTGGGTTGAAACGCACCTGATGGTCCCCCGTATCGCACGAGTTTTCGTAGTCCTTTTGCTGGTTGCCGCGGTGCTCTTGGCGGCCGCGACACCTTTTGTGCCGCTGGAATCTTTGAAGCCCGCGCCGTTGTCGATCGGCCTGGTTGCATTGGCAGGCCTTGCCGTTCTTTTCGTCTCGTTGATCGACGCTATGCGTCGCGTCCAGGCGCTCGATCTGCGCTCGGGCGAGTTGGCGCGCGTCAAGCTCGAACTTGAAACGACGGTGCGCGCCCTGCAGCAACGCCACCGCGAACTGCAGGCAAGCGAAATGCGCTATCGCGGCCTCGTCGAACAACAGGGCGACGTCATCATCCGCAAGATGCCGGACGGGCGTCTGACCTTCGTCAACGACGCCTTTTGCAAGGTATTCGGCGTCTCGCGCGAGCGCGCGCTCGGCCGCCACTTCACGCCCGAACTCCATCCCGACGAGAACGTCCAGCCCTCCGGCGCTCTCGACGGCCAGTTCTCGACGCCCCGCGTTCGCTACGATCAGCGCCTCAACACGACCAACAGCTGGCGCTGGTTCGCGTGGGAAGACTACGTCATCCGCAGCGACACCGGTCAGGTGACGGAGATCCAAAGCGTCGGCCGCGATATCACCGAACAGAAGGAACTCGAAGCGGCGCTGCGCGACGCGCGCGACAAGGCCGAGGATGCCAACCGCGCCAAGTCGATGTTCCTCGCCACGATGAGCCACGAAATCCGCACGCCCATGAACGGCGTCATCGGCATGGCGGGCTTGCTTCTCGATACGCAGCTCACGCCCGAGCAGCGCTCCTATGCCGGCGCCGTGCGCGAGTCGGGCGAAGCGCTCCTCGACATCATCAACGACATCCTCGATTTCTCGAAGATCGAATCGGGCGCGATGCCGATGGAAGAAACGGCATTCTCGCCGCGCACCCTGATCGAAAGCGTCGCCGAGCTTCTGGCGCATCGCTGCTTTGAAAAGGGCATCGACATCGCGACCTACGCCCACGCGCGTTTGACGGGCCAAATCCTCGCCGACGAAGGCCGGGTACGCCAGGTCTTGCTCAATCTGGCCGGCAACGCGGTTAAGTTCACCGACATCGGCGGCGTGCGCCTCACCGTGGCGCCGGATGCCGACCCGCGCTTCGTTCGCTTCGAAGTCAGCGACACGGGCATCGGCATCTCGGAAGAAGCGCAGCCGAAAATTTTTCAGGAATTCACGCAAGCCGACTCATCGCTCGCGCGCAAATACGGCGGCACGGGTCTTGGCCTTGCGATCACGCAGCGCTTGGTCAAAGCGATGGGCGGCGCTGTCGGCGTCGCAAGCCAGCCGGGCAAAGGCAGCCGCTTCTGGTTCACGTTGCCTTTGAAGCGCGCGCCGGGCGCCGACGTTCCCGAGTCCATTTTGACCGGCGCCAAAGTCCTCGTGCTCACCGCCTTTCCGGGCTTGTCCGAATTCTTGGTTCGCCAGCTCTGCGAAGCGGGCGCCGACGCGTTCGCAGCCAAAGGCGCCGCGGCGGCCGAAACGGCGCTCGCCAGCGGATCGTTCAACGTGCTTCTCATCGACAACCGTTCGGGCAGCGCGCCCGCCGCCGAACTCTTGGTGCGCCTCAAAGCGCGCCTGCAAGGCGTGAAGACGATCGTGCTCTTGCCTGCGAACGAACGCGCATCGCTGCCCGCGCTGAAGTCCGCCGGCTTCGACGGTTACCTCATCAAGCCTATCCGCCGCTCCTCGCTCATCCAGCGTGTGGCGGCACTGCTGAACGGCCGCGACACGGAAGCGGCCGAGGCCGACGCCGTCGATCACGTCGCCGGCACATCCGAGGAGCACGTGGGGCTGCGCGTTCTTGTGGCCGAGGACAACCGCATCAACGTGATGCTGGCAACCGCGCTGCTGGGCAAACTGGGCCACCGCGTCGACACGGTCGCAAACGGCCGTGAAGCGCTCGAAGCCCTCGCGCGCGCGCCCTACGACCTCGTGCTCATGGACGTGCACATGCCCGAGATGGATGGCCTCGAAGCGACGAAGCGCATCCGCCACGCCGAATCGACCGGCCGTCGCCGCGGACGCTTGCCCGTCGTGGCGCTGACCGCCAGCACGCTCGAAGGCGACCGCCAAATCTGCGTCGACGCCGGCATGGACGACTTTTTGGCCAAGCCTTTGAACCCCGAGGCGTTGCGCACGGTCCTGAGCCGCTACGCGGCGCCGACGGCTCAGCCCGCCGCGAAGAGGGCGTGAGGACCGGACTCAGTGCGGCATGCGCTGCTGACGCATCCACTCCAGAGCGCATGCAACCACGGCAATGCCGCCAAGCCAGGTGCAGAAAACAAAGACGGACGCATAGCCGTCCGTCTTGATCATTTCGCCCAACGCGCCGCGTCCCAACGTGCCGACAAGCATGGTCAGTGAGCTAAACACCGCGAACTGTACGGCGCCGTGCAGACGGCTCGCGAGCGACGACATGTAGGCCACGAAAACCGCTCCCGCGAATCCAGCGGCAATATTTTCGGCAGCGATGGCCGTCATCAGCCGCATCATCCGCGCATCGATCGCGACCATGTTCGCAAGCCATGTCAGGCCGGTCAGGTTCAAGAAACCGTCGATGGTCGGTCCGCCGTTGGCGAGGTCGGCATAAAGCAGATTGGTCGCGGCCGCAGTCACTGCGCCGACCATCAGCGACACCATGCGGCCGAGCTGAACGAGCCCCCACGCCGCAAGCGCGATGCCGATGATCAGCATCACGACGCCGAATGTTTTAGATGCGAACGCGACCTCGGTTTTCGTATAGCCCAGTTCGCCCATATAAAACGGATACGCGAACGGTCCCCACACCGCATCGGTCAAGCGATAGCTCAGGATCAAGATGAGAACGAGGATTGCCGCCCACCTCAATCGCGTCATCAACTCGACGAAGGGTTCGACGATTGCCGCATAGAGACGGCTTGTCGCGAGAAGCGCAAAAGCGGGCAATTGCACGGTCAGGCTGAAGGGCAATTGACGCCGGTGCGCAATCCACGCGGCAAGCACGCACGGGAAGATCACCGTCGCAACGACGATCGCCGGACCATAAGTGGCCGTGAACGCCTTGGCGTCCGGCGGCGGGTCCGAGGTGACCGAAGCAATCATCATCCAGATGAGCTCGAACCCGGCCCATCCCCATGCCAGCAGAACGGCGACCACCGCGCAAAAGCGCAGGTTCACGTCCGCTTCGCCGTGCGTTTTGAGCTCGCGCTCCTGCAGCTCTTCCTCTGCGGATTCGGGTGCCCCGAATGTCGCCAGCATGGCAAGCGCCATGACGACGGCGGCGGCTCCAAAAGTAAGATTCCAGTTTGTGAAATCTGCAAGCAGCAGCGCGCCCGCGCCGCCGACAAATGCCGCGATGCGATAGCCGAATTGATAAACCGCCGACAAAAGATCGATCGGTGTCGCGGTGTCGGCCACTTCGATGCGCCAAGCATCGATCGACATGTCTTGGGTTGCCGAGGAAAACGCGGCGACCGCCGCGGCCAGTGCCATCAAACCCAAACCGCTGCCCGGCTCCAGGGTCGCGATGACGAATATACTGACCGCCATCACGCCTTGGCAGATCAGAATCCAACCGCGCCGCCGCCCCAACTGACTGAAGGGGAAGGGCGGTTTCACGTTGATAACGGGCGACCAAAGAAACTTGAAGGCGTAGGCGAGGCCGATCCACGACAATACGCCGATCGTCGCCAAGTCGACCTTCGCGTCGCTGAACCACGCGTTGATCGTTCCGGTCACCAACGCGAACGGCAGCCCCGCGGAGAAACCGAATCCAAGCATCGTCACCGTCTTGCGGTGACCCAGCACAGCGGCAGCCCGCGCCAACAAATCGGTAGGCTTCGCTGGGCTACGCTCGGCGGCTTCTGTCATGGAGGAATCCTCGACGCAGCAACTGAAATGAGGCTTGCCCGCTCGGGACCTGGATGTCCAGCACCGGGTTTGCCACTCTAAGGCTCCTCCCCTAGAGTGAGCGGCTCACTGCAACGCCGCTGGCCGAACGGCCCTGCGGCCATCATCGAACGACAAGTATGGCGCCGCAAAAAGCGGAATTGAGCGAAGCCGCGGACGAAAGCAGTTCGGTGCTCGACACCTCGGGCATGCTCGTGGCGCGCCTCGCCACCACGCAAGCCGAGGTCGAGGCCGCCCAGCGTCTGCGCTTCGAGGTTTTCTACCGCGAGATGAGCGCGCAGGCCTCGCCGGAAATGACCGCCGCGGGCCGCGATTTCGACAAGTACGATCCGGTTTGCAAGCATTTGCTGGTGGTCGACCGGGCCGACGGCGACAAGGTGATCGCGACCTACCGTCTGATGGACGAAGACGGCGCCGCCAAGGTCGACGGGTTCTACTCCGCCGGGGAATACGACATCACGGCGATGCTCAAGACGCACGCCGGCCAAAAGATGATGGAACTCGGGCGCTCGTGCGTTCTCAAGGCGCATCGCACCGGTCCCACGATGCAGCTTCTGTGGCGCGGTCTCCTGGTCTACCTGATCCGCAAGGACATCGACCTCGTGTTCGGCTGCGCCTCGCTTCCGGGAACAGACCCTACGGCGCTCGCGCTCGAACTGGCCTATCTCCATCATTTTCATTCGATGCCGGGGCCTGAGCGCGTGCGCGCGCTTGACCGCCACTACACGCCCATGAACGTCATGCCGAAGGACGCGATCGACGCGGCCGAGGCTTTGCGCGAACTGCCGCCGCTCGTCAAAGGCTACGTACGCATGGGTGCGCTTATCGGCGACGGGGCTGTGATCGATCATCAGTTTGGAACGACGGACGTATTCATCTATTTCCCCCTCGCGAGCGCCAACCCGCGTTGGATCAAGCATTTGAAGAAGAAAGTCACGGCCGGCGCGGAAGGCTGATCGGGCACGCGCACATGCATCTCGACGTCGGCGACCTCCAGACTTTCTACGACAGTCATCTGGGCCAAATCGCGCGCCGCCTGATCCGCCAGCGGCTGCGCGAAGTGTGGCCGTCCGTGCGCGGCCAATCGGTGTTGGGCTTGGGATTCGCAACGCCCTACCTGCGCCCGTTCCAAGGCGAGGCTGAGCGCGTCATCGCGCTGATGCCGGCGCAGCAAGGTGTCGTGTCCTGGCCTGCCGGCGTCACGAATCTGACGGCGCTGTCGGACGAAAGCTTCTTGCCTTTGCCCGACTCCTCGATCGATCGCGTGATCGTGGCACACATTCTCGAAACCTCCGAAGCGCGCCGTCCGCTCCTGCGCCAGATCTGGCGCGTCCTCACGCCGGCCGGCCGCCTCGTCGTCATTGCACCCAATCGCACGAGCCTCTGGGCGCAGTTCGAGACCACACCCTTCGGCCACGGTACGCCGTTCTCCAGGTCTCAACTGGCGCGTCTTCTGACCGAAGCGATGTTCACGCCGACCGCCGCGACGACCTGTCTGCACATGCCGCCGTTCTGGAGCCGCTACCTCCTGCGCAGCGGCGCGCGCTGGGAGAGCATGGGCCAAAAAATCTGGCCTCAGCTTGCGGGCGTGCACCTGGCCGAAGCGACCAAGGAGGTCATGGCCCTCGCGCCCCAGCGCGGCCTTCGCCAGCGCGTGCCCGCTAAGCCGGCGCTCGTTCCGAAGGGCGCCGCGTCAGCAGGAAGATCGCGCCCTCGGCCGTGAGGTTGTCCCAATAGCCGGGCACCGCGAGTTCGCGCACGTCGCCCCCTTCCTCGACCGCGAGCGAGCGTTCGATCTTGGCTTCGATCTCGCGCGTCAGCGCCACGAAGTCGGCGATCGTGCACAGATGGATATTCGGCGTCTCGTACCACGCATGGGAAAGCACGCTCGTCGTCGGCATGCGCCCCGTCAGCGCGAGCTTCAGCCGCACCTTCCAGAAGCCGAAATTCGGGAACGACACGATCACGCGTTTGCCGATCCGCAACAGCTGCTCCAGCACGGCCTTCGGCTGTCGCGTCGCCTGAATCGTCTGGCTCAGAATCACGAAGTCGAACGCGCCCGACGGATATTCCGCAAGGTCGGTGTCGGCGTCGCCTTGGATCACCGAGAGCCCCTTCGCGACGCACGCGTTGACGCCCGCTTGGCTGAGTTCGATGCCGCGCGCGTCGGCGCTTTTTGTGCGGGCCAGATGCTCGATCAGCTCGCCGCTGCCGCAGCCGACGTCGAGCACGCGCGCCGATGCCGGCACCATCTCGGCGATCCGCACCAACTCTTTGCGCAACGGCGGCAACTTCGCGAGCATCGGCTAAGTCCTCGCCGAGCCGAGGCCGCGCGCCTGCGCCGCCGCATCGATGAACCCGCGCAAGGTCTGGAACATCTCCGGCACGTCGAGGAGAAACGCATCGTGCCCCTTGTCGGTGTCGAATTCGACGAAGCTGACATTCGCGCCCGCCGCGTTCAGCGCATGCACGATCTTCTTGCTCTCCGCCGTGGGGAACAGCCAGTCCGAGGTGAACGACGCGACGCAAAAGCGCGTCTTGGCATTGCGGAACGCGTGCGCCAACACGCCGTCATAGTCGGCGGCAAGATCGAAATAATCCATCGCCCGCGTGATGTAGAGATAGGAATTCGCGTCGAAGCGATCGACGAACGTGAGCCCCTGATGGCGCAGGTAACTCTCGACCTGAAAATCCGCATCGAACCGGTAGGAGAGGGCGTCGCGCTCCTGCAGATTGCGCCCGAACTTGCGATGCAATGCCGCTTCGGAGAGATAGGTGATGTGCGCCGCCATACGCGCCACGGCGAGCCCCTTGCGGGGATTGGTGCCCTTCGCAAAATAGTCGCCATCGTTCCACTCGGGATCGGCCATGATCGCTTGGCGTCCCACCTCGTGGAAGGCGATGTTCTGTGCGGAATGCCGCGCGGCCGTCGCCAGCGGCAGGGCCGAGAACACGCGATCGGGATAACTCGCCGCCCACTGCAAAACTTGCATCCCGCCCATCGACCCGCCGGCGACGCAGAACAAACTTTCGATGCCCAGATGATCGAGCAACAAGGCTTGCGCGCGCACCATGTCGCGCACCGTGATCACCGGAAAGCTCAACCCGTACTGTTTGCCCGTCGCCGGGTTCACCTCATGCGGCCCCGATGACCCCATGCAGCCGCCGACGACATTGGCGCAGATGATGAAGAAGCGGTTCGTGTCGATCGGCAATCCGGGCCCGACCATCGAAGACCACCATCCGGGCTTGCCCGTAACCGGGTGCGTGCCGGCCGCGTACTGATCGCCGGTCAGCGCGTGGCACAGCAAGAACGCATTCGACTTCCGCGCGTTGAGCGTGCCGTAGGTCTTCCATGCGATCGTTAACGGCGTCAGCGCTTCGCCCGAATCGAGCGGCAAGGCGCGCTCCGCGGGGAACGTATGCGACTCGCCCGCATCCGCGCCGGCAGCGCCGGTGAGCGCGGTCAGTGGCTGAAAGAGCGTGGACATACGTGTCGCGGGTCCTGCGGGCTAAATGGCGCGGTTCTTTCGAGGGCGGGGATTGAGGGTCTGAGGCAACCCCAAGTCAATGTTTTCTTTGCAGGGCGATGAACCATTGCCCTAAGAAGACGTCCATGAAACCCGTTCCAGGCATCTTGGACATCGCGCCTTACATCGGCGGCCGCGGCGAAGCGCCGGGCAACGCGCGCGTGTTCAAACTCTCGTCGAACGAATCGCCTTTGGGCCCGAGCCCGAAAGCGATCGAAGCCTTCAAGGCCGCCTCCGCCGGCATGCATCTTTATCCGGAGGGCAGCGCCGCGGTCCTGCGCGGCGCGATCGCCGAAGTTTTTGGACTCAATGCCGATCGCATCGTCTGCGGCAACGGATCCGACGAATTGCTGCATCTTCTGCCGCAAATTTACGCAGGCCCTGGCGATGAGGTTTTGTTCAGCGAGCACGGCTTTCTCGTTTACAAAATTGCGGCCTTGGCGGCGAGCGCCGTGCCGGTCGCTGTCCCCGAACCCAACCTCGTCACCGACATCGACGCACTCCTCGCGCGCGCCACGCCGAAAACGAAGATCGTGTTCGTCGCGAACCCGAACAACCCGACCGGCAGCTACAACACCGCGGCCGAGCTTCGTCGCTTGCGCGCCGGCCTCCCCAAGGATTGCCTGCTGGTGATCGATGCGGCCTACGCCGAATACGTCAGCCGCAACGACTACGAAACCGGCATCGAGCTCGTGGCGACGACCGACAACACGGTCATGACGCGCACCTTCTCGAAGATCTACGGCCTGGCGGCGCTGCGCGTCGGCTGGGCCTATGGTCCGGCGCCGGTGGTCGACGCGCTGAACCGCGTGCGCGGACCTTTCAACGTTTCGACGCCCGCCCAAGCCGCCGCCGTCGCCGCCATTCGCGATCGCGCCTATGTCGATCATTGCGCGGCCCACAATGCGAAATGGTTGGCGTGGCTGAGCCAGCGCATAGCCGCGACCGGCCTAAAGGTGCGCCCCAGCGTCGGCAACTTCCTGCTCATCGAGTTCGAACCCGCAGGCAAGAAGACGGCGGCCGCGGCCGATGCCTTCCTGATGGAGCGCGGCGTCATCTTGCGCGGCGTCAAGGCATATGGTCTGCCCAACGGCTTGCGCATTTCCGTTGGCACAGAGGACGGCAATAAAGCCGCCGTCGCCGCACTCGAAGAATTCATGAGCAAGCCATGACCACACGCACCGGCCCGCTGTTCACGAAGGTCGCGCTGATCGGCGTCGGACTGATCGGCGCCTCGATAGCGCACGCCATCCGCCGCGGCAGCTTGGCGGCGCACATCGCGGGCCACACGCGCTCGGCCGAAACGCGAAAGCGTGCCGCCGACCTCGGCTTCTGCCACTCCATGCACGAAGACCCCGCGGAAGCCGCGCGTGATGCGGACCTGGTCGTGCTTTGCACGCCCGTCGGCGCCTTTGCTGCCGCCGCGCAAGCGATCGCGCCCGCGCTCAAACCCGGCGCCATCGTCACCGACGTCGGCTCGGTGAAGATGGCGGTCCTGCGCGACGTCGGTCCGCATATTCCCGAAGGCGTGCACTTCATTCCCGGCCACCCGATCTCTGGCACCGAGCACTCCGGACCGGATGCCGGCTTTGCCGAACTCTTCGACGGACGCTGGTGTGTGCTGACGCCGCCGCCCGGCACGGATGAGGCGGCGATCGAAAAACTGACGGCCTTCTGGCGCGGTTGCGGCTCGCGCGTCGAGGTCATGGACCCCAAGCACCACGACATCGTCCTCGCCATCACAAGCCACGTGCCGCATTTGATCGCCTACAACATCGTCGGCACCGCGGACGATCTGGAACAGGTGACCCAGAGCGAGGTCATCAAGTTCTCCGCCGGCGGCTTCCGCGACTTCACGCGCATCGCCGCCTCCGACCCCACGATGTGGCGCGACGTCTTCCTGAACAATCGCGAAGCCGTGCTCGAAGTCTTGGGCCGTTTCTCCGAAGACCTGGCGCGCCTGCAGCGGGCGATCCGCTGGGGCGACGGCGACATGCTCTTCGACCTCTTCACCCGCACGCGCGCCGTCCGCCGCTCGATCATCGACGCAGGCCAGGACACCGCCGCCGCGAACTTCGGCCGCGACACGAAGAAGCCCCGCTAGCGGTCTGCGCTGTGTCGCGGGCCAAGTTGCAATTGAGAATCGGACCCCCCTCTCAACCCGCAACGGCGCAACATTGGCCCGGTTCCGCCGTTCCTGCCGCAACGAAACCGCAACATTGTTGCGCTTCAGCGAAGCCATCACGGCACCAACTGCGCCGCGGTGGCGGGCGGCTGCAGCGTCGCGACGCGCACAAGGCCGAGATAGACGACGCCTTTCTCGATGCGCAGAGGCACCGCGACGCGCCGCTCCGGATCGCCGCTGAAGAAGGCGAGGACGTCGAGAACCGACTTGGCGGCGCTGTGGGTCTCCTTGGTGATCCAGCCGTAGGCCTCAAGTAGTTCCAGGATGCGCGGATGATTGCCGAGCTTCAGGAGAACGCGTCCTTCGGGAAGCGATTGCGCATCGAGCTTGAATTCGCCCGAGGCCGAGATGTGGACGCCGCCCCACTCGAGTTCGAAGCGGCGTAAATCGACCGGCGTTCCGGAGTTTCGCCATGCGGCGACAAGCGTGGTCGCCGAAACCTCGGGCAAATTCGTCGGAAACTTCACCCCGGCATCGATCTCGAAGAGACTGATCGTGCGCCCCAACGGCAGATCGATCTTGCCCTGAAGCGCGATGTTCTTGAGCCGCGCGACAAGCTCGACGCGCGGCAAGGGCTCGCGCTCGTTGGCATCGCTCACCCTCAAATCGGCGTCGGCTTCCTCGACGATGACATTGGTGTCGGCGGCGTCGATCGTGACCTTGCCCGTCAGCCGTTCGATCTCGACGTCGGCGTGCTGCGTCGCTCCGCTTGCGAGGGTGACGAGTGCCTTGTCCGCGCGCCCGTAGACTTCGACCCAGTGCCCTTCCATGGCGTACAAGAGGTGCTGCTGTCCTTCGAGCGAGAAGCCGATGCGGTTGAGCGCCAACGGCTGCACATGCACGACGACGCGCTCACCGTCCCATCCCGTACCGCGATCGGGCGCGGTGACGTGCGGCTGAACGAGTGTCGCCTCCACGCGGTAGGGAAAGCCCGCGATGCTGAGCCCGTCCCACGTGACTTCGCGCCCCAGCGCCTGCTGCGTCGCTTGAAAAGCGATTGCGTTTTGCCGGACGCCGTCGGCGACGACGCGCCACCACCATCCGTACGCGGCCAAGAGCAACGCCAGAAGCGTGATCGGAACAAAAACGGCGAGTATCGAAAGATGCGCGGCCGCGCGCGCGCGAAGCCGCGCAAGCCAACGCCGAAAACTGTCGAGAACGCCGCTCACGCCCGCCGCCACCGGAGCCGTTGTCCGACCGGCGATAAAGCGATCACCCCTCGCCCTTCCGGAATCGGAAGGGAGAGGGGCAGGGGGTGAGGGAGGGCCGTTGCGCGAGATTCAATCATGCCTACGCTCGCACAAACGCAGATGCAGGCCACGTCCGTCCGTACACGGCATAACGGCCTTCCCTCACCCTCGGCCCCTCTCCCTTCCAGAAGATGGAAGGGCGAGGGGTGAATAAGCCTCGCCTTGGCATCGGAGTCTTTCACTGTCGCGCGTTGCGGCTTGCGCAATCTGCCTCAGTCCACTGCAGACGGAATCACGCCAAGCGCGCATGCTCAAAAGCGAGCTTCAGCTGCATCGCGAATAACCGCAATTCATACACGTGTCGCAGCCTTCGATGCGCGTCAGGCTGGGGCTCGAGCAGCGCGGGCAGAATTTGAATGACTGGGCGAGCCCTGTCGCGCTACCGCCGCTCGCGCCCGTTGCATCGCTGCTGCGCGCGTCGTCGAACCCGCCCGAGACGCGCTCGGCGATGCTCGCGACCTTCGGTTGCACGCCCGAAACGGGAAGCGGGCGCAAAAGGAATCCGATCGCCGTCATATGCTCCTCGATCACCCCGCCGATGGCGGCGAGAAGCGAGGGCACGTACTGGCGGTTGACCCATTGCCCGCCGCGCGGATCGAACACGGCCTTGAGCTCTTCGACGACGAACGAGACGTCGCCGCCGCGCCGGAACACTGCACTGATCATGCGCGTCAGCGCGACGGTCCACGCATAGTGCTCCATGTTCTTTGAGTTGATGAAGATCTCGAACGGCCGGCGCCGCCCGCCCTCGATGATGTCGTTGATCGTGATGTAGATCGCATGATCGGTCTCGGGCCAGCGCACCTTGTAGGTCGTACCGGGCAGCGCCTCCGGCCGGTCGAGCGGTCGCGTCATATAGACGACCCCGCCTTCGCCGGTCGCGGGTTTCGGACGCGTAGATGCCGGAAACACTTCGGACACCGCCGTCGGCTCGACGCTGACACGCGCCGGTTCGGCCGCCCGCGCGGTGGTCTTGCGCGACTCGTCCAAACTCAAGATCGCGCCCGTGATGTCGTTCGGCCGCCACGTGGTGCAACCTTTGCAGCCCGTTTCATAGGCGCGCATGTAGATGTCTTTGAAGGCTTCGAACGAGATATCGGCCGGGCAATTGACCGTCTTCGAGATCGAGCTGTCGATATATTTCTGTGCCGCCGCCTGCACCGCGATATGCGCTTCGGGCGTCAGTTCTTGCGCGTTGACGAAATAGTCGGGCAGGCGCCCGTCGCCGATGAATTCGCGGTAGCGGCGATACGCGTAGTCTTCGACCTGCTCGTCGCTGCGTTCGCCGCCGGCCTTCGTGATCTTGCGTTTGTAGCTGTAGGCAAACGCCGGCTCGATCCCGCTCGACACGTTTTCAGCGAGCAGCGAAATCGTCCCCGTCGGCGCGATCGACGTCAGAAGCGCGTTGCGGATTCCGTGCAGCGCAATCGACGTGCGCACGTCTTGATCGAGTTCGCGAACCGTCGGTCCGTCCAAAAATTTATCGCGCGCGAACAGCGGGAACGATCCCTTCTCCGCCGCAAGCCCGCTTGATGCCGAGTAGGCGGCGCGCCGGATCGCCTTGAACCAACGCTCGATCAGCGCCACGGATTGTGGGCTTCCATACCGCGTGCGGCACATGATGAGCGCGTCGGCGAGGCCCGTCACGCCGAGGCCGATCCGCCGTTTGGCTTTCGCTTCACGTTCTTGCTGGGGCAGGGGATAGTTGGAAACGTCGACGACGTCGTCGAGGAAGCGCACCGCAACGCGCGTCAGCGCGTCCAATTCGTTCTCATCGAGGCCGGCTTCATCGGTGAACGGCTCTTTGATCAGCTTGGCGAGATTGATCGAGCCCAACAGGCACGCGCCGTACGGCGGCAGCGGCTGCTCGCCGCACGGATTGGTCGCCGAGATTTGCTCCGCGTACCACAGATTGTTGCGCTGGTTGATCCGGTCGATGAAGACGACGCCGGGCTCGGCATAGGCGTAGGTCGACGCCATGATGCGGTCCCACAGCCCTCGCGCCGAAACGGTGCGGTAGACCTTGCTGCCGAAGACGAGGTCCCACGGCTCGTCGTCCTTGACCGCCTTCATGAAGCGATCGGTCACGAGCACCGAGAGATTGAAGTTGCGCAACCGCTCGCGATCGCGCTTGGCTTCGATGAAGGCTTCGATGTCGGGATGATCGCAGCGCAACGTCGCCATCATCGCGCCGCGGCGCGATCCGGCCGACATGATGGTGCGGCACATCGCGTCCCACACGTCCATGAACGACACGGGACCCGAAGCATCGGCGCCCACGCCTTTCACTTCGGCGCCGGACGGGCGCAGCGTCGAAAAATCGTGCCCGATGCCGCCGCCCTGCTGCATGGTCAGTGCGGCTTCCTTCAGATTGTCGAAGATGCCGCCCATGTCGTCGGGGATCGTCCCCATGACGAAGCAGTTGAACATGGTGACGGAGCGCCCCGATCCCGCGCCCGCAAGCACGCGGCCCGCCGGCAGAAAACGGAAGTCCTTCAATGCGCGAAGAAACTCGTCGCTCCAGCGCGCGCGCACCTCTGGCCGCTCGGCAAGCGCCACCGCGCCCGCGACACGCGCCCACGTGTCTTCAAGCGTCGCATCGCTATTCGCGATTTCGGGCCCCTTCAGCCGGTATTTCAGATCCCAGATCTGATGAGAAATATCGGCAAGCTTTTGCATCGACCGGGCATCCTTGGGACGAGGGCGGAAACACTATCTGATCCGGTGCCCAGGCGCAAGGATTTGTTCTTGTTATGTTCTAGATAAAAGGAACCTAACTATTTGTTCCAATTAGAGAATTCAAACGAACACGGGTTATTGCGCGGCGACGGCCGACTTCGCCTCCGCGTCTCCGCCTTCCGCCAGCAGACGCGCCGTCGCCTCTTCCAGCCGCCGCTGAAGTTCGGCCATGAACTCCTGGCGCTTCAGCCCCGGCGGAATGGCAGGCAGGAATTCCACGATGATCCGCCCCGGCTTTCGCAGGAGCCCGCGCCGCGGCCAATAGAGGCCCGAATTATGCGCAATCGGCACGCATGGAACATCGAGCGCCGTGTAAAGCGCGGCGACTCCCGGTTTGTAATCCGGCTCGGCGCCGAGCTTCCGACGCGTGCCCTCGGGAAAGATGACGATCGGCCGGCCTTCGGCGAGGCGCTTTTTTCCGTCCGCGATCATCGTGCGGATCGTCTTCGCATGGCCTTCGCGATCGATGACGATCATCTCGCATTTCCGCGCGAACCAGCCGTAGCCCGGCACATACAAAAGCTCGCGTTTCATGATCGTCGCCGGATCCTTCAGCAGGATATGCGTGGCGATCGTCTCCCACATCGAGAGATGCTTGCCGGCATAGATCGCGGGCCCCTGAGGAATGTTCTCGCGCCCACGCACTTCGTAGTCGAGACCGGCGATATGCTTGAGGCCCCAGAAGCTGCCCCGGGCCCAAATCTCCATCCCGCGCACGACCGCGCGCCGCGGCATCAAAAGCGACGGCAGCCAGATCAGGTTGAGGATGATCGAAAACGTCCAAAAGAAAATCTGGAACAGGATCGAGCGAAGCAAGACCAAGCTTTGAACTCAGCTTTGTTGGGGGCACGGGCGATTTTAGCGTGTCGGCGGCCCTTGCGTCCAAGTTGTTTGCGTCAGCTCGGGACGGCCGTTTTGCTGTCCTCGGGGCCCTGCGGCACCGGTTCGGGCGGGGCTTCGCCCGGCGCCTCTTCGATCGTCACCGGTGTGGACAAGGCCACCGCACTCTTGCCGACGAGGCTCAAGACGCCGACCCGCACGGCCGAGCCCAGGAATTTCACATACTCCCAGGCAAGCACGCCGCTCGTCTCGCCGTCGCGCCACCATTCGTCCATGCGCACGCGGTCGGGAAAGACGGGGTAGGGCACGAACGTCGTTTCGGGCAGGACGACGCGAAGCTCCATGAGGCTGCGCGGCATGTGATAGGTCGCGGTCACGACGATCAGCGAACGATAGCCGTGCTTTTGGACCCAGGCCGCGGTCTCGGCGGCGTTGCCGATCGTGTTCTCCGCGCTGCGCCCCAGATCGACGCAGCACGCGGCGCGCACCGGAAGCTGTCCCACCGCCTCGAACAATTCCGCGCGCGAGGTGTCGGCATGCACGCCTGAAATCAAAAGCCGCGCGCCTTTGCCCTGATCGAGCAGTTGCAGGCCTGCGACCAGCCGGCCTTCGCCGCCCGTCAGCGCGACGATCGCGTCCGCCGGCTCCGGGTCGGAGGATGTTCGCGCCAAGCTCCAAACGAACACGGGAAATCCCAGCGCGGCCAGCACGAAGGCCGCGACCAAGATACGGAACGCAAATCCGAGTGCGGACTGCACGATCTTCCTTCCCTCAAGGAGCCGTTGGCTAGCGGCGGTCTAACAAATTCTCGACTGCCGCATAGAAGGAATCATAGACCGAGACCGGCAAAATGTCCTGAGGCAGGCCTTGGGCCTGCAATTCCGCGCCTTTGCCGGTCCTAACCAAAACCGGCGCCACGCCCGCCGCCCGTGCCGCGATGAGATCGGAGACCTGGTCGCCGATCATGACCGCCTCACTCGGAGGGATGCGAAAATGCGCCAGCGCTTCGCGCAGCATGCCGGGCGCCGGCTTGCGTCGTTCGCTCCGCACGTCCGGTGCGTCGGTACACGTCAGCAGCAAATCGATGCGCCCGCCTCCTTCGCGCGCGATCTCGCCGCGCAGCTTCTCGTGTATGCGCACCAACATGTCGGCCGAGATGATGCCGCGCCCGACGACCGATTGGTTGCTGACGACGGCGATCTTGACGCCTGCGCGATTGAGCAGCGCGCACGCTTCGCCGGCGCGCGCGATCATCACGAGTTCGCCCGGATGCTTGACGTAGTCCGCGCAGTCCTCGTTGAGGACGCCGTCGCGGTCAAGCATCACGAGCCTCATGGCATGCGGCCGAGCACGCGCAGCACGGTGAGCCGCGCAGTCCCCATCGCGATCAACCCGATCGCCGCCGGCACGAACAAGAGCCAGATGTAGTGATACGGCGCGCTGATCAATTGAGGCAGCAACTGCGCTCCCACGGGGGCTTCGCGCACGTCCCACAAATAGCCGCTGCCGATCAGCGTGAAGGCGGCGAGCGTCAGCCCGATCAATCCGCCGCGCAAGCCCAGCCACAGGAAATGGCGTTGGAACTCCGTCGCGATGAACACGTCGCGCGCGCCGATCATGTGCACCACCTCGACGATCTCGCGGTGCGTCTGCAAGCCCGCCTGCGTCGCGAAGATCACGATCGCAAGCGTCGCGAGCGCAATAAGCAACAGCACCGCCCATCCGACCGCCTCCGAAGACGCGGCGAACGACGCAAGTTCTTGATTCCAGCGCTGATGGTCGTCGAGTTGAGCGCCCGGAACGCCGTCGGAGAGCGCGTGCCTCAAGCCTTCCAGCTCCACCGGCCGCCCGGGCGTCAGCGTCACTTCGATGAGCTGCGGCACCGGCAAGTCCTCGAGCACGGTGCCTTCGCCGAGCCAGGGTTCGAGCAGCTTTCCCGCTTCCGCCCGGCTGAGCGCGCGCGCCGAGAAGATGCCCGGCCATTGCCGAACCAAGCGCAGCGCTTCGTTGAGCTGGTCCTCTGGCGAGATCTGCGGCGACGGCAACAGCTGCACCGTGACCGAGCCTGAAAGACCTTCCGTCCATTCCGAGGCCAGGCGGCTCAACGTCAACACCGCGCCAAGAGTGAGGCACGCAAGGAAACTCATCACCGCAACGATCGTATGCAGCGTCGTGCCCGACGCGCTGTCGGCGGGCATCAATCCCGATTGTGTCGGCGTCGTCACGCGCGCTTGGCCTCCGGCAGCAAGTCCTTCGCCGTTTGCGCTGTCGTAATGCGTCCTTCGGTGAGTTGGAAGATGCGTGTTGCGGGCAGCCGCTCGATGATGCGCTGATCGTGCGTTGCGATCAGCACGCTGGTGCCGAGTTTGTTGAGCTCGATGAACAGCCGCATGATGCGCCCGCCGATGTCGGGATCGACGTTGCCCGTCGGCTCGTCTGCGAGCAGGAGTTCCGGTTTGGCGACAACCGCGCGCGCGATCGCGACGCGCTGCTTTTCCCCGCCCGACAGCGTCGGTGGTTTCGCGTTCAAGCGATTGCCGAGTCCCACCCACGACAGAAGCTCCTCGACCTCAGCGCGATAGCTGGACTCAAGCTCGCCCATCACGCGCCGCGGCAGCGACACGTTTTCGAACACCGTCAGATGGTCGAGCAGCCGAAAATCCTGGAACACGACGCCGATGCGCCGCCTGAGCGCGGGCAGGTCCTCGCGCGGCGTGTTGGCGATCTCGCGGTCGAACATCGTGATCAAGCCGCGCGACGGGCGTTCGGCCAAATAGATCAGCTTGAGCAAAGAGGTCTTGCCCGCGCCGGACGGTCCGGTCAATAAATGGAGCGAGCCCTGTTCGAGTGTGAAGGAAATATCCCGGAGGATTTCGGGCCCGAGCCCGTATCGCATCCCGACATTCTCAAACCGAACCACCAATTAATCCTTTTCGGTTAATGGGTTAGGCCTCGCAGCTTCGGCCGCACTTGCTTGCAGGTGCGAAAAGGTTGTGCCACAAGTCCAAGAATCGATACGGGCTCAAGCCTGGAATGATAATTACCTGCCCCCGCTGCGCAACTCGCTATCTGCTTGAGGCCGGGGTGGTGCGCCCGCCCGGCAGGCAGGTCCGCTGCGCGCGCTGCCAGCATACCTGGTTCCAGGAATCGATGCCCGATCTGCCTCAGCCGATACCCGTGCCGATGGAGGAACGGGCGCCTGCGGGACCGGTCACCGACAAATCGCGCATGTTGCCGGCCCCGTCGGGGTCCATCGCCCAGCCCATACCGCGTTTCGAGGTGCCCCCGGCGGTCGCGATGCCCGTGCCGCCGGCCGCGGACCGCCAACGCGCCCGCTCGCGCAGCCTGGCAGCCCTCTCGATCATGCTGGCGTTCGTGGCGGGGGTCGTCCTCCTGTTCTTGTACATGCCCAACGAAATCGCCCAGGTCTGGCCGCAATCGGCGAGCCTTTACGAATTGCTCGGCATCCAGGTGAACACGGTCGGCTTCAAGATCATCGCCAGCCACAGCCAGGAACTCAACAACACCGTCCCCGTCATCGCCATCAAGGGCCAGATCATCAACGAAACCGACCGCGAGCGCGCCGTGCCGAAGGTCCGCCTTGCCGTGCGCGACCAATCGGGCAAGGAGATCTATCATTGGACCGTCCTTGCCGATCAGCAGCGCTTGGGCCCCCACGAACAGGGCACCTTCAGCGCGCGCCTCGAAAGCCCGCCGGCCGACGCCGTCGATCTCGAAGTCCGTTTTGCGAGGACCGGTGAATAACATGGCTCAGCTGGAGCCTTTGTTTCCCTCGGACATCATCGCGGCCCGCTTGGAAACCCTCGCAACCGACATCGCCCAGCGTATGTCGAAGGATTTCGCCGCGGTCGCGATTCTGAAGGGCAGCTTCGTCTTCGCCGCCGACTTGATCCGCGCTTTGGCGGCGCACGGCGTGAACCCCGAAGTCGATTTCATGACGCTTGCAAGCTACGGCACGGAAACCGTGTCGTCGGGCAATGTCCGCCTCTTGCGCGATGTGGAAATCGCGGTCGAGGGCAGGGAAGTCCTTCTCATCGACGACATCTTGGATTCGGGCCGCACGATCGCCTATGCCAGGGCCCACATGCTCGAACGCGGTGCCGCTGCCGTGAAAGTGTGCGTGCTGCTCGACAAAACGTCAGATCGGCAGGCGACCGAGCATGCCGATTTTGTCGGCTTTTCTTGTCCCCCCTCCTTTGTCATCGGTTATGGTATGGACCACGCGCACAAGTTCCGTGGACTGCCTTTTGTCGCTATCCTGCGCCAACAGTGACCCCGGGTACTTTTTGATGGCCAAAATCCTGATCGCGGAAAATGAGTTGGCGCTCAGGGAATTTATTGCCCGCGGTTTGGAGCAGCGCCGCCATAAAGTGACGATGGCCCAGGACGGCTCCGAAGCGCTCGATCACCTCAAGAAGGGCAAGTTCGACCTCCTTCTGACCGACATCGACATGCCGATCATGGACGGCATCGCGTTGGCGCTCGCCGTCGGACGCGACTACCCGAAGACGAAGATCATCATCATGTCGGGCCACGAGCATCAGATCGAACGCGCCCACGGCCTCAACGACCTCGTCTATCGCGTCGTCTCGAAACCGTTCACGATCGCCGGCATCTGCGCCGTCGTCGACGACGTGCTCAGCGCGAAGAAATAGGCTTAGAACCGCCGCAACAGCCGGTCGATGTATTCAAGCTCGTTGATCGGCCGTCCGCGCTCCGCCGCGCGGCGTTGAAGCTCTTCCAGAATCTCGCGCGCCTTTTGGATGTCGAGCTTGTCGGGCACTTTCACGCTTTCGCCGAACGACGGGCCGTAGGAGGCCTGCGGCCGCCCGAAGGGGTCTTCATCCTCGCCGGCGCCGGGGCCGCCTTGGCCGGGCATCATCGCGCCTTGCCCCGCCATTTGCTGCAGCAATTGCTTGGCGACCGCCTCGCCGCCCTTGCGCAATTCGTCGATCGCCTTTTGCTGGCTTTCGCCGGCCGAGCCGAGCTTCCCGCTGCCCAGATCCTCCGCCGCCTGGTCCATCGCGTCTTGCGCGCGCCGCAGCGCGGCGGCGATGTCCTGCCCGGCCTGACCGGCTTGCTTCGTCACCGGCGTGAGTTCGTCGCTGAGTTTTTCCTGCTCGCCTTTGAGCGGCGACGCCTTCTTCGCGCGCTCGGGCGACTCTTCCGCGGCCTGCTGCTCGCGGAACGTCTTGTCCATCAAGCTGCGCTGGCGCGCGATCATGGAGCCGAGCTTCTCGAGCGACTCCGCCGCCGCCTTCTGCTCCGGCGACATCTGCCCCGCGCCCATCGCCTGCATGTTCTCGAGCATGTTCTGCAGTTGCGACAGCATCTGCTGCGCCGCCGCGCGCGATCCCTGACGCGACAGATTCTGGATCGCTTCGAGCATCGCTTGCAGATCTTGCGGCCGCACGACCTGCCCGCTGCCGCCCTGCGCGAAATTGCTTTGCCCCTGCGCCCGCTCGGCCATCGACTTGACCGCGCGCTCGATCGCGCTGCGCAACTGCGCGAGCAGCCGTTCGATTTCCTTGTCCGGCGCGCCTTTGGCCAGAGCCTCCATCAACTGCTGCTGGATCGCGCGCAATTCGGCTTGCGCCTGCGGCGTGTCGCCTTCCTCGACCCTCAGCGCCAAGTCCCACAGCAATTGCTGCACGTCCGAAATCTCTTGGCCGCCCCGCGCGCGCGCCGCCATGAAATAGGCGGTGCGCAGCGCCAGATAGTTGCGCCGGTCCGGCATGAAGCGTTCCGGCGCGATCGACAACGCATCGAGCGCCTTTGCAACCAGCGGCGCCGACGACGCGTCGCGCGCCAAACTGCGGCGCTGTTCGATCAAGGCGCGCGCCAACGGATCGTTGAAGCGCCGCTCCGGCAGCACGATTTTCATCGGCGCCGACCTCGCTTCCTGGCCGATCTCATCGCGCGCGACCAAGGTCACGGTGACCGGCAGCCCCGCCCACACATGCGAGGTCAAGTCTTTGAAGATCGCCGCATCGCCGGCCCGTGCGGGCGCCGGCGGCAAGGGCAGGTCGAAGACGATCGGCTTGGGCGCACGCGGGCTCGACGGGGTGGGTTTGTGATCGAGCTCGATCATCGCCTCGGCCGCGGCGACGCCGTAGTCGTCTTTGACGACATAGTTGAAGCGCAGCGACTGCGCCTGTGTCACCGCCAAGGGCGTCTTGAACGCGATTTGGGGCGGCGTGTCGGGGAGGACCTTCACGCGCCACACGGCCGCTTGCGATGCGTTCAGCGACAGCCGCACCGTCATGTCGCTGTCGATCGGAAGCTTCGCATCGCGCGCGTCGCCGCCCGCGGGCAGAAACTCCGGCCGCGCCTGCGTCGGGACCGAAGTGCCGAGCGCGCCGACGCGCAAGATCGCCGACGCGTCGCCGTGCGTACGCACGGTCAGCGTCGCGCCGCGCGGCACGGCGATCTCCGGCGCACTCGACTGCGTCGTCGCCGTCAAATGGCGCGGCGCTTCGCCCGTGTAAGGCGGCGGCGTCACCCACGCCTCGAACGTCGCCGGCACGTTGCCTTGCGCAAACCCCGGCGAGATCGCGGCGGCAAGCCGTGCCGGAACTTCCGACCAATTCGCAACCGTCAGCGCCACGATGATCAGGCTAAGCAGCACGCGCAACGCATGCGGATCGCGCGCGGCAAGCGTCAGCGTCGGCCACGCGACCTTGAGCCGGTTCAAGTGATTCAAGATCCAGGCTCGATGCGCATGCCACAGGCGCCCGGTGTCGTCGTCCGTTCCCGTCGCGGGCCGATCCTCCAGCGTGCTCAGCGGGCGATGATCGAGTCCGCTCGATTGCTCGAGATGGCGCACGGCCTGCGAGCGCGTCGGCACCTCCGTCCGGCGCAGCGACCACATCACAGCCGCGATCAGCGCGGCGACGAACCCCATCAAACTGATCAGGTGCAGCCATTCCGGCAGATAGGCGAACACATTGGCGAGCGCGAGAATCAGGAACAGCCCGACGACGCCGCCGGCCGGCCATAAGATCGGCCACAACCGCTCCGCCGAAAGCGAGGCCCAGCTGAGCAGCACGCGCCGGCGCACCGTCGCGGGCAGCCCCGGCCGGTCCTCCGCTGCGATCTGTTCGCTGTCACCCGTCACGCTTCACCCACATGTCGACGAGGAACCCCAAGGGCTCATTTGAGCCAGTCGGGCCAGCGCTCGAGCGCGATCGTCTCTTCCACAGTTTGGCGCGGTCTTGTGACCGCAAATTGGCGGCCGCGAACCAGGATTTCGGGGGCAAGCGGCCGCGCATTGTAGCTTGAAGCCTGCACCGCGCCATAGGCGCCGGTTGAAAGTATGGCAACCAGATCGCCCGCCGCCAACGGCGGTAATTCACGATCTCGTGCGAACAAATCCGCGCTTTCGCACACCGGGCCCACGACATCGTAAACCCTGCGTTGAGCCGAAGGCGCCGCCTGACGCACGGCGACGATGTCGTGCCAGGCGTCGTAGAGGGCAGGGCGGATCAAGTCGTTCATCCCGGCGTCGAGAATGATGAATTCTTTTTCATCGCCGCGCTTGACGGTGATCACCTCGGCGATCAGCACGCCGGCATTGGCCGTGATCAGGCGCCCCGGCTCGACGGTGAGCTGCGCATCGAGACCGGCCACCGCCTCACGCACCAGCGCGCCGTAACTCGCAGGATCGGGTGGCGCCATCCCTTCCTTGTAAGGAACGCCCAACCCGCCGCCCAAATCGACGCGCGAAATCCTGTGCCCCTCCGCACGCAGCGTGCGAACGAGTTCCGCGACTTTCGCGAAGGTCTGGCGAAACGGTTCAAGCTCCGTGATCTGGCTGCCGATGTGGACCGCAACGCCGACCACCTCGATGCCCGAAAGTTTCGCCGCATGCGCGTAAGCCGCCCGCGCGCGCGACCAACCGATGCCGAACTTGTTCTCGGCCTTGCCCGTCGAAATCTTAGCGTGCGTGCGCGCGTCGACGTCGGGATTGATGCGCAAGGCGATCGCCGCGCGCTTGCCCTTCGACAATGCGACCTCGTTCAACACGTCGAGCTCGTACTCGCCCTCGACGTTGAACTGGAAGATCCCGGCCTCGATCGCGGTCGCCATCTCCTCGCGCTTCTTGCCCACGCCCGAAAACACGATCCGCGACGGCGGCACGCCGCCCGCCAGCGCGCGCTTGAGTTCGCCGACCGAGACGATGTCGGCGCCCGCCCCGAGTTTCGCGAGCGTCTTGATGACGGAAAGGTTGCCGTTCGCCTTCACGGCATAAGCGACCAGCGTACCCTTCGGCATCGCCGCCTCGAACACCCGGTAATGTCGCTCCAGCGTCGCCGTCGAATAGCAATAGAACGGCGTCCCGACCGCTTTGGCGATCTCGGGGATGGGCACGTCTTCGGCGTGCAGCACGCCGTCGCGGTAGGTGAAGTGGTTCATGGAGAAAAAAATCCGTCATGGCCGGGCTTGACCCGGCCACCCAGTCGCCGCGCGTCGGCGCGGCGGAGAGACTCATTCATGCAAGAGACAGCCACAGCGACGTTCGATTTTCCTGCGCACACTGCCGTGCGCGCGCTGGGTGGCCGGGTCAAGCCCGGCCATGACGATGATTTTAGCGCAACGCCCCGACCGACGGCTTCGGCGGCTCCAGCGGGCCCTTCTTGCCGCAGGCCGAGACGCCCAATCCTGCGACGAGCGCCGCGACAACCAAAAGACGCATGATCATTTGAGCTGCTCCTGCCAATAGCGGACTTGTTTCTTCACGTTCTCCGGCGCCGTCCCGCCGAAGCTCGTGCGGCTGGCGACGGACGCGTCGAGGGTCAGAACCGACTGTATATCGGCCGTGATGCCGGGCTCAACCGATTGCAGCTCGGCCAGCGAAAGATCTTCGAGCCGAACTTTGCGCTGCTCCGCCATCGCGACGATCCGTCCCGTCACGTGATGCGCGTCGCGGAACGGCTTCTTGAGCACGCGCACGATCCAGTCGGCGATGTCGGTCGCGGTCGAAAATCCGTCGCCCGCCGCGCGGCGCATCGCGACCTCGTTGGCCTGCAGGTCCTCCACCATGCCCGTCATCGCCGCGATCGACAGCGCGAGCGAGTCGGCGGCGTCGAACACCGGCTCCTTGTCCTCCTGCATGTCCTTGCCGTAGGCGAGCGGCAGGCCTTTCATCACGCCCAGGAGCGTCACGAGCGCGCCCGTCACGCGCGCGCATTTCGCGCGCACGAGCTCGGCGGCATCGGGATTGCGCTTCTGCGGCATGATCGAGGAGCCCGTCGAAAACGCATCCGACAGCTGAATGAAGCGAAACGCCGGCGAACTCCACAACACGATCTCTTCCGCGAGCCGCGACAGATGCGTCGCCGCGATCGCGCACGCGCTCAAGAATTCGAGCGCAAAATCGCGCGCCGAAACGGCGTCGAGCGAATTGCGCATCGCGCCGGCAAAACCCAAATCGCGCGCCGTCATCTCAGGGTCGATATCGAAGGACGTGCCGGCAAGTGCCGCGGCCCCCAACGCGCTCTCGTTGACGGTGCGGCGCGCGGCGGCGAAGCGCGCCCGGTCGCGCGCGGCCATTTCGACGTAAGCCAGAAGATGATGCCCGAATGTCACGGGCTGCGCCGTCTGCAGATGCGTAAAGCCCGGCATCACGGTCGCCGCGTGGCCTGCCGCTTTGGCCACAAGCGCGCGCTGATACGCTTTCAGCCCCGCGTCAAGACTGTCGATTGCGTCACGGACCCAAAGCCGCAGGTCGGTCGCCACCTGGTCGTTGCGCGAGCGCGCGGTGTGGAGGCGCCCGGCAGGCTCGCCGATCAGCTCTTTCAGGCGCGCTTCCACGTTCATGTGGATGTCTTCCAGCGCGCGCGAAAACGTGAATTTCCCTTGATCGATCTCCGCTTTGATCCTGTCCAGGCCTTCGTTAATCGCTTTCGCGTCGCTCTGCGAGATAATGCCGCGCCCTGCCAGCATGCGCGCATGCGCTTTCGAGGCCGCGATATCTTGGGCATAAAGACGTTGGTCGAAACCGATAGAGGCGTTGATTTCCTCCATGATGCTGGCAGGGCCGTGGGCAAACCGCCCGCCCCACATTTCATTGGTCGTCATGAGGTCCGTGCTTCCGGGTCTGGGCAAACTGCAATTGCGTAGATGAAAACGAGCATCCGCTTTATCGTGATCGTGTTGGTGGGGGGCATTCTGGCGGCCGTGACCTTCGCCGTCTACATGCTCTCGGGCCTCAATGACGAGGAAGAGCCGCTCGAGAAATTGGGCGGGATCGAGAACTTCATCCCCGCGCGCGAGGTTAAGGCCGCACCCCTCCTCCAATTCCTCGACGAACACGGTGAACGCCTCAGTCTCGAGAAGTTTCGCGGCCGCATCGTTGTGCTCAATTTGTGGGCTACGTGGTGCGCCCCATGCGTCGAGGAGATGCCGACGCTCGATCAGCTGCAGCAACAGCTCGAACCTCTGGGCGTTGTCGTCGTGGCGCTCAGCATCGACCGCGGCGGCCCCAAGGTCGTGCGCGAATTCTTCGACGAGCATGACATCAAGAACCTGGATGTCTATGTCGATCCCACGATGCGCGCCCAAAGCGACTTCAACGTCATCGGACTGCCGACGACGATCCTGATCGACCGCGAAGGCCGTGACCGCGGCCGCATCGTCGGCCCCGCCGAATGGGACGACGCCCGCGCCGCCGACCTTGTCTTGAGCGCCAGCGCGCCGCTGAGGTAGTCGCTCGGCACTTCCGCGGCTCTGCGCCAGGCGATAGAACAAGACGCACGTCTTCTCTTTTCGTTTTCGCTCATGGCCTCAGCCGACCTGACCCAATCCATCTTCGACGTGACCGGCGCGGCGGGCGCGCAGCTCATCGCCATGCTGCTCGGCGCCTTTCTGGCGAGTGCGGGCGGCTTCTTCGTCGCTTGGATGCTCGACCGAATGGAGCGCAAGCGCCAGGAGCGCTCGATCGCGCTCGTCTGCCTCGATCTGCTGACCTCGCTGGGCGTCATGACCAAGCTTGCGCAAGGTGCGCGCGGCCGCGGCAACCCTTACGGTCCCCTGACGATGCGCCTGTTGCGCGGCTGCATGCGCGACCTCGACGTCTACGAGCGCAATCGCGAACGCATCGCCGACATCTCCGACCCCGGGTTGCGGGCGGAGATCTATCAATGCATGACGCGCATGGCCTTGTCCGTCGACGGGATCCTGAGCGAGACCGACCTGATCGCCCGTCTGGACGAGACGATCGATGCGGCCCGCGCCAAAGGCGACGCCGCCAAAGCCGAAGACACGATCGCCTAGCGGCAAGAGCGCTGCACCCGTCGCGACGCCTCGTTCGAATTCATGATGGAAACGACGAGCGAACTTTGCGGCCCGCTCTCGGCAAAACTGCGCGCGGTGGCGAAGACGGAACCGCAAGACCTCGCCGCCATTGTCGCGACCAACACACTGACGTCCGCGCCGCCAGTCCTGCGAAGCTCGCAGAGCGAAGGAGGACCGCCGAAGGCGGACGCCTGACGAGCGGCCGTTGCAGCGCACACTTGGAACAACCGGCAAACAAGCGTTGGGAACCCGTTAACACGGCATTTCCAGCGATGCGCGTGCATCCTCATGTTTCGTGTTGCGCCGCATGCGACGGCTCTTGACACGCTCGCTCAGAAGCACACACTGACACGGTGACGGAGGTTGCTGTACGACGTCACGAGAGCCGCTGTCGCTCGATGACCGGTGTCTGAATCTAGTCGGCCCAGGTCGTCGCGATGAGCTTGATCGTGAGCGTCCGGTTGCAAAAGCCGCCGTCAGACGGATCAACTACTGCGGAGGGAGCATGACGCCACCGGGCAGTCGATTGGCCCTCGGGCGCGAGGCGCGCTGAGGGCGCGGTTCGGCGAAAGCAAGCTCGCGCATTCTGTTCGCGACGGAGTAGCGGGCGGTCGGGCCGTATCAACATCACAGTCTGAAACATGCAACGAGGTGATCCCTCGTAAACCAGCCCGGTTTTGACTGGGCACAAGTTGGAAGTGACGATGAGCCCCGGCCGCATGCGTGCGGCGGGGCTCTTTCATTGCGTGCACCGGAAAGGCGCCTGCGAAACCAAAGTGCTGGCGCTGGCGTTTATCTTGGCGAGAGCGTGTGACCTCGGCGCGACAGCGCGTATAGAGGGGCGGCTTGCGCGATTCGCCTAGGGGCCGCGCCCGGCATCTGACAAAAAAAGGGAAGCTTTGCATGGGTAGGAACGTGATCTGGCGCCCGCTCGTGGCGCTCGCCGCGCTGGTTTTTTTTGCGAGCGCCGCCGCCCATGCCGCGCCCCCGCCCCCAGGCTCATACCGCGACAGCTGCAACAACATTCGCGCCTTCTCCAACGTGCTGCGCGCGCGCTGCGAACGCAACAACGGCCGCACGGTCCGCACGCAGCTGAACGCCTATTCGAACTGCGTGGGCGATATCTCGAACTACGACGGCCGGCTCATCTGCTTGCGACGCAACCAAGTGCCCGCCGGCTCGTGGTCCAAGGACTGCGTCAACCCGCGCCTCGTGGCGCCCGACGTCTTCGGCGCCGATTGCCGCTCGCTCAGGGGTGGGCGCATCGCCGCGCAGATCCCGCTCAACCAATGCCCGAGCGGCCTGACCGCCAACCGTGGCCAACTCGTCTGCGAAGAGCCGCGCGGCGATATCATCCTCTACGAACACGTGAACTATCGCGGCCGCGCTTTTGCGACGTCCGCGGACGTCCCCTATCTGTCGCGCCCCTTCAACGACATCGCCTCGTCCGTGCGCATCGCGCGCGGCACATGGCAAGTCTGCACCGACGCGAACTATCGCGGCCGTTGCGTCACGCTGCGCGCCGATACGGCGAACCTGATTCCGCTCGGTCTCAACGATCGCATCTCGTCGTTGCGCCGCCTTCCCGAAACGCAATTGCCGGGCGGCAGCTGGCAGCAGTCCTGCCGCAACGCCAACCTGACCGGGCCGATGTTCACCGCCCAATGCCTCGACCGCCGCGGCCGCTATCGCACCTCCACGCTCGATCTGCGCGCATGCCGTGGCCGCAACGCGGTGAACGACGACGGCACACTCGCCTGCGATGATGATCAGGGTGAGAACAACGCCCCGGCGGGCAGCTATCAAGAATCCTGCCGCAACATTCAATTCGACGGACGCCGCTTGCGCGCCCAATGCCGCAACCACGATCGCAATTGGCGGGACACCGATCTCGATACCCGCGACTGCGATCGCGACGAGGAAATCGTCAACGACGACGGCGACCTCGCCTGCAGGCTGCGCGGCGGCGGAGCGCAAGAAGGTCAAGAACCGCCGCAAGGCGGCTATCGGCGTTCCTGCCGCGAGATCGAATTCGACGGGCGCTATTTGACCGCGCAATGCACCGATGAACGCGGCAAGTGGCGCAACGCGCGTCTCGATGTGCGCGACTGCGACGACAACGCCGAGATCGTCAGCGACGACGGCGACCTGGTGTGCAAGGGGCGCGGCCCCGGCGGCTACAACCCCGGTCCATTCCCGCCGCCGACGGGCGGCAACAACAACCCCGGTCCCCTCCCGCCGGGCACCGGCAACCCGCCGCCGATCAATCCCGACAGCGTCAATCCGGGTGCCGTTCCGCCCCCAGGCGGCGGCACGCCGGGCAACGCCCCGACACCCGGTGCAGGACCGGCTGGAAGTCCGCCGCCGGGACCCGGCACGCAGGACGGCGGAGGCAATCCCTCGACAGGCGGCCCGCCCGCTGGTGGAGGCCCCGGTGGCATCACGCTCTTCGAAAACCCAAACTACGAAGGCAAGAGCAAGACCTTCACAACCGACGTTCCCGATCTCGCGCCGCTTGGCTGGAGCGATCTCGCGTCGTCGCTGAAGATCGCACGCGGCCGTTGGGAAGTGTGCGAGGACGTAAACTTCGCCGGCCGCTGTCAAACCTTCGCCGGCGATCAGGCAAACCTGCCGCCCGAGTTGAGCGACAAGATTTCGTCCGTACGCCACGTGCGCCGTGGACCGCAAGGCGGCGAGCCCAACGAATAGCGCGCGCTACTGCCCCATCGCCGCGTCGAGCGTGGTCCACATCAGGTCGCAGTCGACGACCTGCCCGAGCGCCTGCGCTTTGTCGATCGCCATCACGGTCAGTCCCGCTTCGATGGCTTGGAACGGCGAGACGGGAAACTCCTTGCCGTCGCTGAGCGTCGCGGTCAGATCGCGCGCCATCGCGACGTCCGCGCCGTTGTAGTCGCTCTCCGACATCGCGTATTTGCGCCGGAACGGCGCACCCGTTTCGAGCGTGCGCCGCCACATCAGCGTGTTGCGCACGAGGTCGGCCATCAGCGTGCCCTCGGTACCCGCGACGTACCAGCGCCGCTCGCGCAGCGCGCTTTGGCTGTTCGAATGGAACGACAACTGCACGCCGTTCGCATATTGGACGAGCGCGGTTTGATGGTCGGTGACGTTCGCATCGCTTGTGAACGCGTCCTCCTGCGCAGCCCAGCCGCCGGGCCACGCCTCGAAGGCGGGCGTGCCGTCGTCGTATGCGCGCTGCGCGGGCGCACGATCGCCGCGAAAAATGCCGCGACCGCCGAAGCTTGCCACGCGCTGTGCTCGTGCGCCGGCGATCTCGCCCAGGATGTCGAAGTCGTGGCACACTTTGTCGAGCATGAACGACCCGCCCCATTCGCGCTTGCGCCGCCAGTTGCGCGCCAGATAGGCGCCGTGTTCCGGCGGCAGGTGCTCGGTCGCATCGATCGAGACGATCTGCCCGAGATGACCTTCGTGCACGATGTCGAGAACCTCGCGCACGATCGGCGCCGACCGCATGACCAGACCGACGAAGAGGTCCGGTGTTTCCTCGAGCGAAAGCCGCTGCGCCAGCGCGTAGGATTCGTTCTCCGTCCGCACGATCGGCTTTTCCGCGAAGACGGGCGCGCGCCCGTAGAGCGCCAGCATCAGATGTTCCGCATGCAGATGGTTGGGCGATCCGATCAGGATCAGGTCGTGCGGGCCCGAGGTCAGCAAGTCCTCGGCGCTGTCGTAGACGCGCCCCGGTGCGATGTCCTCGCGCTTGATGCGCTCAAGCCCGATCGGCGCCGGGTCCGCATAGCCGGTCAACTCGAACTCCGCGCCCGCCTGCTTCAGTGCGGACAGCACGGCGGCGATCCGCTGCCCCAATCCGATGACGGCGAATTTCATGCGAGAGTCACATTTCCATGCGCGGGCAACCGACGCGCAGCATGTTGCCGTTGAGGTCGATCAGGACGAATTCCGGCACGCCCCATGGCTTGTTCTCGATCGGCATCAGCTTGCCGACCTTCGCCGCCTTGAACGCCGCGTAGGTTGCGTCCAAATCGTCGACGTAGATGTAGCAAGTGTGGTCCCGGATCGTGCCGTCGATCCCCGGCGCTTCGAAAAATTGAATCTGAACGCCGTTGCGCATCATGAAGAGGAATGAATCCGGCGGTTGCTGTTCGTGCGCGCAGATGAAGCCGATCTTTTCGTAGAACGCGCGCGTTTCGGCCGAGTTGCGCATCGGCAGCGTTGGGACGGCGAAATCGGGCATGTGAATCGACCCTCCAGGAGCGTTCAAATAGCGCGAATCTGTCCCGGACGAAACGTCGTTTCGGGGCTCAAAGCGCGATGCCCTCCCCTCACGGAGAGGGAAGGGCATCAAAGAAGGAAATTCAGATGCTGGAAACGGCGCTCAGCGCGTCGGCACCGGCTTCTCGCCGCGATAGTCGTAGAAGCCGCGCTTGGTCTTTTGGCCGAGCCAGCCCGCCTCGACATACTTCACCAGCAACGGACACGGCCGGTACTTCGAATCCGCAAGGCCTTCGTACAGGACCTGCATCACCGACAAGCATGTATCGAGCCCGATGAAATCGGCGAGCTGCAGCGGCCCCATCGGGTGGTTGGCGCCGAGCTTCATGGCCGTGTCGATCGCCTCGACGGTGCCCACGCCCTCGTAGAGTGTGTAGACCGCCTCGTTGATCATCGGCAGCAGGATGCGGTTGACGATGAAGGCCGGGAAGTCTTCCGAGTTCGCCGACGTCTTACCGAGCCGCTGCACGACGCCGTGCACGGTCTGGAACGTTTCTTCCTCGGTCGCGATGCCGCGAATGAGTTCGACGAGCTGCATCAGCGGCACGGGATTCATGAAGTGGAGCCCGATGAAGCGTTCGGGCCGGTCGGTCACGGCTGCAAGCCGCGTGATCGAAATCGACGACGTGTTCGTCGCGATCATCGCCTTCTTCGACAGCTTCGGGCACAGGTCGATGAAGATCTGCCGCTTGACCTTCTCGTCTTCCGTCGCCGCCTCGATCGCAAGGTCGACCTTGGAAAATTCGTCGAGCGATGGTGACGCGTGAATGCGCTTCAGCGTCTGGTCTTTGTCGGCGTCGGAAATCTTTCCGCGCGCGACCTGGCGCGACAGGTTTCCTGAGATGATCTCGAACGCGGCCTCGATGCGGTCGCGTTTGACGTCGTTGAGCAACACGTCATAGCCGGCGAGGGCGCAGACATGGGCGATACCGTTGCCCATCTGGCCTGCACCGATCACGCCGATACGTTCGATATTCATGGCACCTGTCTCGAACCCGTTTGGCTCGCGCGGTCTTGCGCGGCTTTCAGTTGATGTGAACCCGGCCGTTTGCCCATGCCCCTCAGTAGCCTTGCTTCTTCAGCTCTTCTTCCAATTCCGGCACCGCCTTGAACAGGTCGGCGACGAGGCCGTAGTCGGCCACTTGGAAGATGGGGGCTTCTTCGTCTTTGTTGATGGCGACGATAACCTTCGAATCCTTCATGCCAGCTAAATGCTGAATGGCGCCTGAAATCCCGACGGCGATGTAGAGCTCGGGCGCCACGACCTTGCCGGTCTGCCCGACCTGGTAGTCGTTGGGCACGAACCCGGCGTCGACCGCCGCCCGGCTGGCGCCCACGGCGGCCTTGAGCCGGTCGGCCACCTTCTCAAGCAGATGGAAGTTGTCGCCCGACTGCATGCCGCGTCCGCCCGAGATCACGACCTTCGCCGCCGCAAGTTCCGGCCGTTCCGACTTGGAGAGTTCGTCTTTGACGAATTCCGAGAGGCCCGGGTTCTTCGCCGCGCTGACGGTCTCGACAGGAGCCGATCCGTTCATCTCCGGCGCCTTGAACGCGGTCGAACGCACGGTAATGACCTTCTTCGCCCCCGACGGCGCCTGCACTTGCTGCATCGCGTTGCCGGCATAGATCGGCCGCGTGAACGTGTCCGGCCCGTCGACCGAAACGATCTCCGAAATCTGCGGCACGTCGAGCGCCGCGGCGACCCGCGGCATGAAGTTCTTGCCGCTGGTCGAGGCCGGCGACAGGATCGCGTTGTACTTGCCTGCAAGCTCGGTGATCAGCGACGCCATGTTTTCGGCGAGCTGGTTTGCATAGAGAGGATCGTCCGCGAGCAGCACCTTCGACACGCCCGCGATCTTCGCCGCCTGATCCGCAACCGCCTTAGCGTTGTGGCCCGCGACAAGAATATCGACAGGTCCGCCCAGCGCTGCGGCTGCCGTCGCGGATTTGGCGGTCGCGTCCTTCAACGACTTGTTGTCGTGTTCGGCAATGAGAAGAACGGCCATCAGATAACTCCCGCTTCGTTCTTCAGCTTGTCGACGAGTTCTTGCACGGTTTTAACTTTGACGCCGCCTTTGCGCTTCGGCGGTTCGCTGACTTTCAGAACCTTGAGCCGCGGCGAGGGATCGACGCCGTAGTCGGCGGGGCTCTTTTCGTCGATCGGTTTCTTCTTCGCCTTCATGATGTTGGGCAGCGACGCATAGCGCGGCTCGTTCAAGCGCAGATCGGTCGTAACGATCGCAGGCAGCGTCAGACGCACCGTTTGCAAGCCCCCGTCGACTTCGCGCGTGACCTCGGCCTTGCCGCCCTCGATCGTAACCTTCGACGCGAACGTGCCCTGCGACCAGCCCAAGAGCTGCGCCAGCATCTGCCCCGTCTGGTTGCTGTCGTCGTCGATGGCCTGCTTGCCCAGGATGATCAGCTGCGGATTCTCCGCCTTCGCAATACCGGCAAGGATCTTTGCAACAGTCAGCGGCTCGACCTCGTGCGCCACCTTCACCAGGATGCCGCGATCGGCACCCATTGCGAGTGCGGTACGGATCGTCTCCTGAGCTTCCTGCGGCCCGACGGAAACGGCGATGATTTCCGTCGCGACACCCTTTTCCTTCAGCCGAATGGCTTCCTCGACGCCGATTTCGTCGAACGGATTCATCGACATTTTAACGTTGGCAAGGTCGACGCCCGTTTGGTCCGGCTTGACGCGGATTTTTACGTTGTAGTCGACGACGCGCTTGATCGGGACAAGCACCTTCATCAGGCTTATTTCTCCGTTGGGGCGGGGCTGCTTTCGGCGCGGAAACGCGCTCTGGAGCCTCAGTGTACTTCCTGTAATTGTGCGGTGCACAAATTACGTGCAACCGCGAAGAGTGTCAACGAAACAGGGATCGTCAGGCCTTCCAGCCACTTAAGCCCCTGTGGTTAAGGCCGCTCCCTGGCGTTGCCGCCAGCCCGCGCGTAGTGCTCAGCGCTGGGGCGCGTGGCCGAAAAGCGGCTGATCGCTCCGTTTGAAGACCACGACCAGAACGACGCCGGCTACAAAACCGCCCAGATGCGCCCACCAAGCGGTCCCGTCTTCGATGCCAAGAGCCACGAAGACGATCTGCGTCGCCACCCAAGCCCCGATCACGATGAAGGCGGGCAGCTTCAGCGGCAGGCGCATGAAGGCGAGCGACCACATCCAAACCCGGGGATAGAGCATGAGGTAAGCGCCGATCACGCCCGCGATCGCGCCCGACGCACCGATCAGCGGCGCGTCCGACCCTACGTTGGCATAGATATGCGCCAACCCCGCGGCGACGCCGCTCAGCAAATAGAACGCCGTGAATCGGATCGATCCCATCGCATCTTCGACGTTGTCGCCGAACACCCACAGAAACAGCATGTTTCCGATCAAGTGCCACCAATCGCCGTGCAGGAACATGTAGGTGACGAGCGTGGTTTCGGATGGCAGCTGGCCGAGCCATTCCGGCAATTTCGCCCCGCCGAACACCGAGATCGGAACGATGCCCGCCGCGTTCGCGACGTCGGCGAGGCCCGACTCGCCGAGCGAGTCTTGCCACACGAACACCGCCACGTTGATGAGGATCAGCGTGACGGTCGCGAATTGAAACCGAATGAACTTGAGCGGATTGTCGTCCTTGAGCGGCAGGAAAACCATGTACGCCTCGGCGCGTGTGAACCGTTACGGCGCACACCTTAGCCGACCGGGCCGCAACACGCGAAGGGGTGCGCTCGCCCCGGCTTCACACCTTCAAAAGCGCCCGGATGTCGTCCAAGACCCTGAGCCAATTGTCGATGTGGCGCTTCAGATTATCCTTCGTCACGCCGTCCTTGATGTTCACCGAATAGTCGAACATGAACATCTTGCCGTCCTTGTTGAGATAGGCGCGGCCGAAGACGAATTTCTGATTGTAGACGTTGGCGCTGTCGAGGCCCGCATTCTTGCTGAGCTCCCATTGCGCCAGGAATTGCAGATTGTTGCAGCGCCGGCTGTCGGGACCCGTGCCGACGCAGTCGTACATATTGACGTAGAAATCGGTGCCCTTCGGCGTCCGTGCCGAAAGCCAAGGGTCGGATTCCTTGGTGGTCGAATCCTTCACCGTCATCCCGAACGACGACAAGACCGCGACCAATTCGACGCGCGTGATGCCCTGATCGTAGAGTTCGGGCGGCTTGGCGCCCGCGGCATGACTCGCGCTCGTTGCGATGATGAGAAGCGCCGCGCTGAGGAGCCTGCGCATCGTTTGTCTCCGCGAAAGGGTGGGGAAGAAGCGTGCGAAATCTAGTCGCGGCGGGCGCGATTGCAACTATGAGGGGGTTCAGCCGCGATTTGCGCCCGGGACCCACAGCACGTCGCCGCCGCGCTCCAGATTGGCGAATCGCGCCGCAACGAACAGAAAGTCCGACAGGCGGTTCGCGTATTTGACGGCCGCCGCGCCGACCTTTTCGTGCTCGGCGAGTTTGACGATCAGCCGTTCGGCGCGCCGGCACACCGTGCGCGCGACGTGCAGATGCGCCGCCGCCGCCGAGCCTCCCGGCAGCACGAACGAGCGCAAGGGCTGCAACTTCTCGTTCATCGCATCGATCTCGCGTTCGAGCCGCTCGACTTGGGTCTCGACGATGCGCAAGGCCTTCGCCGCGATCTCGCTGCCGTCTTCGGGAATGCAGAGATCGGCGCCCAGATCGAAGAGGTCGTTCTGAATGCGCGCCAGCATCTGATCGAGGTCGCCGGTCGTGTGCAGCCGCGCCGTGCCGACGCAGGCATTCGTCTCGTCGACCGTGCCGAAAGCCTCGATCCGCGGATCGTATTTCGCCACGCGCTTGCCGGTGCCCAGCGCCGTGTCGCCTTTGTCGCCGGTGCGCGTATAGATGCGGTTCAAAACGACCAAAGCGTTCTCCGTTAAGGTGTACCGCCGCCCCGGCCCCAGAAGTAAAGGACGGTCATGATCACGATGATGGCGATGAACTGCGCGACAATGCGCAGCCGCATCAGCTTGTTCGAATAGGTGCGCGCGAAATCGCCGCCGCGGTAGAGGCTGTAGAGGCCGAAGATCAGCACGACCGCGACGGCGACGGTTGCGATCCCGACCAGGATCTTGCCTTCGAGCATGATGGTAGAACCCATAGCGCGCCCGGCCCGTTCCATCAATCGGGCTCCTCAAGGCGCGGGAAATAGCTCCGTCGTCTGGCCCGACATATAGTAGGCGAAAAGCCCGATCCATTCCTTGGCCGCGACGTCGGTGCGCCTTAACCCTTCGCCGGCAAAGGCGAACGGCCGCAGCAACGACTTATCGCCGGCGGTCCGATAGTCGACGGGGTAGGGCACGACGTCGAACCCGACCGCGCGGAACGCGCCCATCGCGCGCGGCATGTGAAAGGCAGAAGTGACGACCAGCCAGCGCTCGCCGTCTTGGGGCTTGGCGAGCGCCTTCGCATAGAGCGCGTTCTGAAAGGTGTTGAGCGAGCGCCGCTCGTAAACCACGCGTCCGGGCGCCACACCGAGTTCGCCGATCGTCTTCTCGACCAGCGTCACTTCGGGCGTGGTGTCCGGCGTGAACTCGCTGCCCCCGCCGGAATAGATGATCCGGGCGCCGGGATAGCGCCGCGCCAGATCGCCGAGCGCGATCATGCGCTCGCCGGTTTCGTTGAGCGCCATCTGCCCGTGAACGTTCGTCGCTTCCGTATCGAACGTGCCGCCGATGACGACGATGCCCGCAACCGGCGCGCCGTCGTCGACGAACGCCGGAAAGCGTTCCTCGAGCGGCAGGATCAGCGCGTTGCCGAGTGGCGACACGCCCGCGACGAAGAGTGCGGCGACGGAAGCAGTGGCGACGCGCCGACCCAACACCGCGCGGTTCGTGCGCATGAGCAAGAACCCGATCAACGACAGTGTGATCAGCGCGTTCGATGGCGTTGCAAAGAACCAAACGATTTTGGCGACAAAGTAGAACAAGAGCCCGCCGCGAACGAATGCAACACACAGTGGGCGCGCCGTGCCGCCGCACTCAAGCAGCGCTCGTCACAGACGCGCGCCTAGGGCTTCGGTAACGGTGCCAATCGCGCCGTGGCGCTCCCTTTCGCGACGATCTCGCCATCCGCCCCGTAAAGTTCGCCCTCGAGGAAGGCGATCGTCTTGCCGAGCTTTGCGACGCGCCCGACGCCTTTGATCGTTCCGGGCACCGCGGGCGCATAGAAGCTGACCTTCATCTCAAGCGTCGGAACGACGGACTCAAAGCCGCTCGAAATGAGCGCCGCGAGCGCCATCGCATCGTCGAGCATCGCGCAGAGAAACCCGCCTTGGATCGCGCCCATCGGGTTACGGAATTCCTCGCGCCCCTGCGCCGTGATAGCGACCTCGCGCGCGACCGCATCGAACGACACGATTTCGATGCCCAAGGTTTTGGCGCAGTCCGGCATCCGCAGCTTCGAAAAGCGCGCGGCAATTTCGGGTGGCAGGGTCATTGCTTCGCCTCATGAACGCTGTTGGGCGTCGAGTTTTAGCGCGCGCGTGTCAGGATTTTGGCAGCAGGATGCGGTGCATACCACGTTGCCAGCCGACGCACCGGGACGCCGGCAAGGAATGCACACAGTATCAGCGCGTTCAGTAGCTGGCGCCGCACGATCCCCTCGGACCGGAAGCGGCGAGCGGAGGTAACGACCGTGGCGTTCGCCTTTACGAATCCCCCGCGCCGCTTGAGCCGGCGGCGAAGCTCGACGTCTTCGAGAAACGGCCAATCGGGAAAACCGCCGACGTCGCGAAAGGTCGAGGCGCGAACGAAATACGCCTGATCGCCGAACGTCGTGAAGAGCGTGTCGAACGCGCTCGCGCGGGAATAAAGCGAGAGCAGGGGATGCTTCATGTCGAAGGAAAGTCTGAAACAACCGCCGAGTACGTGCGCGTCCTTCAGGACGGCGCGAATGTGTTTCGAGGCGTCTTGCGGAAGGCGCGTGTCGGCATGCAGGAACAGCAGAATATCGGCATCCGCCGCCGCCGCGCCGGCATTGAGCTGCGGCCCGCGCCCGCGCGGCGCGCGGATCAATCGAGCCGTCTTCGCGCCGGCGACGATCTCAGGCGTGCCGTCCTCGCTTCCGCCGTCGATAACGACGACGTCGGAAAACGCATGGCGGCGCAGATCGCCGATCAACGCCGCGATGGTCTCCGCTTCGTTGAGCACCGGCACGATGACCGCGATCGACGCCTCACTTTGCGGTGCATTCACGACGCAACGCTCGCAATATCTTCGGCACGTCGCTCCTGACCGACGACAATGCAAACGATGCCGGCACCCAGCTGTTGGGCGATAGTAACGCGGTGTAATAGACCCGCGTCGACGAGCCGCCGTTCAACGGCTCGAGCCGCCACTCGCCCTCCGAAAGCCTCAGGTCGCCGTCCACCCGCTTGAAGCGCAGAAAGTGCGGCGCCTCATAGTCGGAGCGAAACACGTTGCGGATGTTGGGCAGGAACCATGCCCAATCGATGATATGCTCGCGCACGTCCCACGCGCCCGACGGATCGCGCTCGAGCACGCGGCAACTGACCAGGTCGGGCACGAAGCGCGGCGCGCGCCCGCAGTCGGTCATGACCGCCCACACGGCCTCGGGCACGGCCGCGATATCGGCAACGGCCGCCACGCTTGCGGCGTCCTGCGCCTCGTCGCTCCGAACGTCGACCAGCACATCGCCCGCCTCAAGCCGCGCTTCCTCGGGCTGGCCGATCACGATCTCCGCCCGCGCCGCGCACGGCACAAGCACCACAAGCATCGCCAAGCAAGTCAGGAACCGCGCCACAAACATCTCCGGCCCCGCAAAGAGCACGTACTAACACGTTTGCGGCGCCGATTGGTTCAAAGACGCGCAATCAACATGCGCTCAATTCGCGTCTTCGAGCAGCCGCCGCGCGATGACCTGCGCCTGAATCTCGGCCGCCCCTTCGAAGATGTTAAGAATGCGCGCGTCGCACAGAACGCGGCTCACGGGATATTCGAGCGCAAAGCCGTTGCCGCCGTGGATCTGCACGGCGTTGTCGGCCGCGGCCCACGCCACGCGCGCGGCGAGGAGCTTCGCCATCCCAGCCTCCAGGTCGCAACGCCGCCCGGCGTCCTTCTCGCGCGCCGCATAATACGTCAGCTGCCGTGCCACCATGATCTCGACCGCCATCATCGCGATCTTGTTGGCGACGCGTGGGAAACCGTAGATCGCCTTGCCGAACTGCTGCCGCTCGAGCGCATAGCGCAGTCCCAAGTCCATCGCCGACTGCGCGACCCCGATCGCGCGTGCTGCGGTCTGGATGCGCGCGGACTCGAACGTCGTCATCAACTGCTTGAAGCCCTGCCCCTCTTCGCCGCCCAGCAGATTCGCATGAGGCACTTCGAACCCGTCGAAGCCGATTTCGTATTCCTTCATGCCGCGATAGCCGAGCACTTCGATCTCGCCGCCCGTCATGCCTTTGGCGGGGAACGGGTTGCCGTCGACGCCGCGCGGCTTCGGCGCCAGGAACATCGAGAGGCCTTTGTACCCCGGCGCCGATGGGTTGGTGCGAACCAGGACCGTCATCACGTCCGCGCGCGCGGCGTGCGTGATCCAGGTCTTGTTGCCGGTGATCTTCCACACGTCGCCCTCGCGCACCGCGCGCGTGCGCAGCGATTGCAGATCCGAGCCTGTGTTCGGCTCCGTGAACACGGCCGTCGGCAAGATCTCGCCCGACGCGATCTTCGGCAGCCAGTATGTCTTCTGGTCAGTCGTGCCACCGCCCAGGATCAACTCCGCCGCGATTTCCGAGCGCGTGCCGAGCGATCCCACGCCGATATAGCCGCGCGACAACTCCTCCGACACGACGCACATCGCCGTCTTGCCGAGCCCCGCGCCGCCGTAACTTTCGGGGATCGTCAGCCCGAACACGCCGAGCGCGCTCATCTCCTGAACGACGGGCAGGGGGATCAGCTCGTCTTTCAAATGCCAC
>JBGOVA010000098.1:0-16540 GCA_041477875.1 Micropepsaceae bacterium
CTTCCTCTTTGTGCGCCCGGCGAAGTGGCTCGGTTATCGCCTCTGGAAGATCGGCGACGGCAAGATTATCGACGGGCTCGGCCCTGACGGCATCGCCGCCGGCATCGCCGACTGGACGAAGCAAGTCGTCCGCCTGCAGAGCGGCTACGTCTATCACTACGCCTTCGCGATGCTGATCGGTGTCGCGCTCCTCGCGACCTGGTTCATGGCCGGAGGCGCGCGATGAGCGGCTACCTTCTCTCCGCTATCACGTTCTTTCCGCTGATCGGCGTGCTGCTGATCCTGACCGCGCGCGAGGGGAAAGAGGGGGACCGGTTCGCCCGCCAGACCGCGCTTTTCGCAACGATCGTCACCTTTGGCCTGACGCTCTTCGCCTGGTCCGACTTCGATCACACGAAGACGGGCTTTCAATTCGTCGAGAACTACACCTGGTTCGGCGGCGCGATCCGCTATCACCTCGGCGTCGACGGCATATCGCTGCCCTTCGTCATCCTGACCGCGTTCCTGATGCCGCTCTGCATTCTGGCCTCGACTGCGATCGAAACGCGCATCAAGGAATACATGGTCGCGTTTCTGGTCTTGGAAACGCTGATGATCGGCGTCTTCGCCTCGCTCGATCTCGTGCTCTTCTACCTCTTCTTCGAGGGCGGCCTCATCCCGATGTTCCTGATCATCGGCATTTGGGGGGGCGCGCAGCGCGTCTATGCCTCGTTCAAATTCTTCCTCTACACGCTCCTGGGCTCGGTTTTGATGCTCGTCGCCGTGATGGCGATGTACGTGACCGCGGGCACCACCGACATCCCCGCGCTCATGGCCTACGACTTCCCCAAGGACATGCAGTACTGGCTGTTCCTCGCATTCCTCGCCTCCTTCGCGGTGAAGCTGCCGATGTGGCCGGTCCACACCTGGTTGCCTGACGCGCACGTGGAGGCGCCGACCGCGGGCTCGGTCATCTTGGCCGGCATCCTCCTGAAGATGGGCGGCTACGGCTTCCTGCGCTTCTCGCTGCCGATGTTCCCGGACGCCTCGGTCTATTTCGCGCCGATGATGTTCGCGCTCTCGATCATCGCCATCGTCTACACCTCGCTCGTCGCCTTGATGCAGGAAGACATCAAGAAGCTCATCGCTTATTCGTCGGTCGCGCACATGGGCTTCGTGACCATGGGCCTCTTCGCGCTCAACCGCCAAGGCGTCGACGGCGCGGTCATCCAGATGATCAGCCACGGCTTCGTCTCCGCCGCGCTCTTCCTCTGCGTCGGCATCATCTACGACCGCATGCACACGCGCGAGATCAAGGCCTATGGCGGTCTGGTCAACCGCATGCCGATCTACGCCGCCGTCTTCATGGTCTTCACCCTGGCGAACGTGGGCTTGCCCGGCACCAGCGGCTTCGTTGGCGAATTCCTCTCTCTCGTGGGCGCGTTCAAGGCCAACAACTGGGTCGCGATCCTCGCCACGACCGGCGTGATCCTGAGTGCCGCCTATGCGCTGTGGCTTTACGAGCGCGTCATCTTCGGCGAACTGACCAAGGCGGCCCTTGCCAAGATCGAAGACATGAATCTGCGCGAAGTCGTCATCATGGCGCCACTCGTCGCCGCGACCTTGTTCTTCGGCTTCTACCCCAAGCCCATCTTCGACATGACCGCGACGGCCGTCGTTGCCACCCTGGACGGCATCAAGGGCAAGCTTGAAACGGTGCAAGCCGCGGCCGCGGAGCCCGCGCCATGACCGCCGTCGACGTGAATGCCGACGTGCTGGCAACGATGCCGGAAATCGCGCTCGCGGTCGGCGCGATGCTGCTCCTCCTTGTGGGCGCCTTCTCAAGCGACAAGTGGTCCACCGTCATCACCTGGGGCTGCGTCCTCGTCCTCTGCGTCGCAGCCGCGCTCGTCGTCGCGACGGGCGAGGGGCGCGTGCTCGCCTTCGGCGGCACCTTCATCGTCGACCCCTTCGCGCGCTTCGCCAAGCTTGTCGTGCTCGCGGGCTCCGCCATGGCGATGCTGATGTCGCTCGATTATCTGCGCGACGAAAAACTGACGCGGTTCGAGTATCCGGTGCTCGTGACGCTGGCGACGCTCGGCATGCTGACGATGATATCGGCCAACGATCTCATCGTGCTCTATGTCGGCCTCGAACTGCAGAGTCTGGCACTCTACGTGCTCGCCGCCTTCGCGCGCGACACGGTGCGGTCGAGCGAGGCGGGCCTCAAATATTTCGTCTTGGGCGCGCTCTCGTCCGGCATGCTGCTCTACGGCGCAAGCCTCGTTTACGGCTTCACCGGCACGACGTCGTTTGCCGGCATCGCCCAGGTCATCGGGCAAAGCGCCGCCCCTATGGGCCTCATGATCGGCCTCGTCTTCGTCATGTCGGGCCTGGCTTTCAAGGTGTCGGCCGTTCCGTTCCATATGTGGACGCCCGACGTGTACGAAGGATCGCCCACGCCGGTAACGGCATTCTTCGCCGCCGCGGCCAAAGTCGCGGCGATGGCCCTGTTCCTGCGCGTCGTCTTCGGCCCGTTCGCGGCGGCCCAGGGCCAATGGCTCCAGATCGTCCTCTTCCTCTCCGTCGCCTCGATGCTTCTGGGCGCAATCGCCGCCATCGGCCAATCGAACATCAAGCGCCTGATGGCCTATTCCTCGATCGGCCACATGGGCTATGCGCTCATCGGCTTTGCCGCGGGAACGCAGGCGGGCGTCCAAGGCGTCCTGATCTATCTCGTCATCTACATGGCGATGACGGTCGGCACCTTCATCTGCATCCTGACCATGCGCCGCGGCGGCAAGGCGGTCGAAGACATTTCCGACCTCTCCGGCCTCTCGCAACGCGACCCGACGACCGCCTACCTGCTCGCGATCTTGATGTTCAGCCTGATCGGAATTCCGCCGCTCGCGGGCTTCTGGGGCAAGTGGTTCGTGTTCCTGGCCGCGATCGAAGCGAAGCTGTACTTCCTCGCCGTCACCGGCTTCGTCACCAGCGTCGTGGGGGCCTTCTACTACCTGCGTGTCATCAAGGTGATGTTCTTCGACAAGCCGGCGGCACCCTTTGAAAAGCCGCTGGGGACGGTCAACGCCGCGCTGCTCGCCGCATCGAGCGCCTTCGTCATCTTCTTCGTCGTGCTGCCTGCGCCGCTCGTCGACGCGGCATCGGCCGCGGCGAAGAGTCTCTTTCCGTGAGATAGATGGACCCGCGCGTCCCGGCGGGCTATTCGGTCGCGATCTTCGATGAGATCGACTCGACGAACGAAGAGGCGCGCCGCCGCGCCGCCGTCGGCGAACGCGGGCCGCTCTGGATTTTTGCACGCCGCCAAACGGCTGGCCGCGGCCGCCGCGGCCGCGAATGGGAATCGCCCGAAGGCAACCTGGCAACGACCCTCTTGATCGCGCCCGGCGTCAGCGCGCCCGAAGCCGCGCGCCTGTCGTTCGTCGCCGCGCTCGCCGTCCATGATTTGACCAGCGCCTACGCGAAGCACGCCCACGTGCGGGTCAAATGGCCGAACGACGTCTTGGTTGACGGCAAGAAGGTCGCGGGCATCCTGCTTGAATCCTCCGGCCAAGAGGGCGTCGACGTCGTGCCGTGGCTCGCGGTCGGCATCGGCGTAAACCTTGTTCGTGCACCCGCCGGCGCCACATATCCTGCGACCTTCATTGGCGCCCACGGCTCGGCGCCGAGCGCTGCGGAAGCGCTTGCCGAGCTTGCGGAAGCTTGGGAAACGCGGTTTCGTGTCTGGCGCGTGAGCGGCTTTGCGGCCATCCGTGAGGCTTGGCTCCAGGTCGCCGCCGGCGTCGGCCAGCCGGTGGAGGTGCGCTTGCCCGGCGAGACATTGCACGGCCGATTTGAGACGCTGATGCCTGACGGTGCCCTGAGTCTGCTTCTGCCCACGGGCGCGCGCCGCGCGATCACGGCAGGCGAAGTGTTCTTCGCGCCAAAGGATTGAGAGATGCTTCTCGCGATCGACGCAGGCAACACCAACATCGTTTTCGCCGTCCACGACGGCAAAGAGATTCGCGCCCAATTCCGCGCCTCGACGAAGGACAGCCGCACCGCCGACGAATACTACGTCTGGCTCACGCAGCTGATGAATCTCGAGGGCATCGACCCGAAACAGATCGAAGCCGCGATCATCGCCTGTGTCGTGCCGCAGGCTTTGTTCAACCTCCGGCGACTTTGCGCGAAATATTTCAAGCGCACCGCGCTCGTCGTCGGCGAATCCGACGTCGACCTCGGGCTTGAGATCAACACGGATCGTCCGCGCGCCGTCGGCGCTGACCGCCTCGTCAACGCCGTCGCCGGATATCGCGACTACGGTGGCGACTTGATCATCATCGACTTCGGCACGGCAACGACGTTCGACATCGTCGGCACGAAAGGCGCCTACGAAGGCGGCGTCATCGCGCCGGGCGTGAACCTTTCGCTCGAGGCGCTGCACCTCGCCGCCGCGCAACTGCCGCGCATCGCGGTCGAGCGCCCGCAGGCCGTGATCGGCAAGGATACGATTCCCGCCATGCAGTCCGGCATTTTCTGGGGCTACATCGCCCTGATCGAGGGCCTCGTCGCACGGATCACGGCCGAGTACGGCAAGCCGATGAAGGTGATCGGCACCGGCGGTCTTGCGCACCTCTTCCGCCACAACACCAACGCGATCGAGGCGGTCGACCACGATCTGACGATCCGCGGCCTGCGTTACATTTTCGAGCGCAACGCCGCCCTCGCCCGTAAACCCATCGAATGAACAAGCTGCGCGCGCAAGCGAAGCCTGGTGACGAGCTGATTTTCGTGCCCTTGGGTGGTGCCGGCGAGATCGGCATGAACCTGAACCTCTACGGCTACGGGCCGGCGGCGAAGCGCCAGTGGATCATGATCGATCTCGGCGTGATGTTCGGCGGCGACGACACGCCGGGCGTCGACGTCATCATGCCCGATCCGGGCTTCATCGAGGAACACCGCGCGAACCTGCTCGGCATCGTGCTGACCCACGCGCATGAGGATCACATCGGCGCGGTCGGGCACTTGTGGTCGCGCTTCAAGGTGCCCGTCTATGCGACGCCCTTCACGGCGGTATTGGTGCGCGGAAAACTTGAGGAAGAGGGCATTCTCGACGAAGTTCCCCTGCACATCATACCGCTCGGCGGCGCGCTGAAGCTCGGTCCCTTCGAACTCGAATTCATCGACATCACGCACTCGATCCCCGAACCGAACTGCATCGCCATCCGCACGCCGCTCGGTACCGTCCTGCACACCGGCGATTGGAAGATCGACCCGCGCCCGGTCGTGGGACGCAAGACCGATATCGGGGCGCTGCGCCGCATCGGCGAGGAAGGCGTGCTCGCCGCCGTCTGCGACTCGACGAACGTCTTCGTCCCCGGCCGCTCGGGTTCGGAGTCAGAAGTCGCCACGCGCCTCGAAGCCGTCATCGCCATGTGCAAGGGCAGAGTTGCGGTCTCGGCCTTCGCTTCAAACGTCGCGCGCATGCAATCGGTCATCGTGGCCGGCGCGCGGGCGGGGCGCCACGTCGCCCTCGTCGGCCGTTCGATGCATAAGATTGCGGCCGCGGCGATCGAGACCGGCTATCTCAAAGACTTGCCCGCGATGATCGATGAGGAAACGGCGTCTGATCTCTCGCCTCACAAGGTGCTCTATCTCTGCACGGGCAGTCAGGGGGAGCCGCGTGCGGCGCTCGCGCGTATCGCTGCGGGCGAGCATCCGCACGTGACGCTTGGCCCCGGTGACACTGTGATCTTCTCCTCGCGCGTCATCCCGGGGAACGAACGCACGATCCACAAACTGCACAACGACTTCGCGATGCGCGGCGTCGAAGTAATCTCGGCCGAGGACCACGACGTCCACGTCTCGGGCCACCCCGCGCGCGACGAACTCGCCGACATGTATTCCTGGCTGAGGCCGCAGATCGCGGTACCGGTGCACGGCGAAGAACGCCACCTGATGGAACATGTTCGTCTGGCGAAGAGCCTGCAGATCCCCGAGGCGATTCACGCACCCAACGGCTCGGTCGTGCGCCTCGCCCCGGGCCCCGGCACGATCATCGATGAGGCGCCGCACGGACGATTGCACCTCGACGGCAGCGTGCTGACCCACGGCGACGACGGTGCGATGAAGGAGCGCCGCTCACTCGCCTACGCCGGCTATGTCGCCGTGACGATCATCCTCGACGCCCGCGATCGCCCGGCGGCCGATCCTGTCGTGATCTGCGCAGGCCTTCCTGAAGAGGTTGTCGACGCCGCGCGCCAAGCCGCAGGCGACGCGCAAGACCGCCTCGGCCGCCGCTTCGACGACGACAAGCGCACGATCGAAGAGATCCGCCGCGCCGTGCGCCGTGAAGTCCAAGACGCCTGGGGCAAGAAACCGGTCGTGAAAGTGGAAATTGCAAGAACCGGCTGAACGAGGTCCACATGCCCGCCGTCTTCGTCCATGGCGTCCCCGACACCGCGCTCGTGTGGCAACCGCTCCTGCAGCACCTCAAGCGCCGCGACACCGTCTGCCTGTCGCTTCCCGGCTTCGGCAACAAGCGTCCAGCCGGGTTCATCCCCGACAAGGACAGCTACGCCCGCTGGCTCGTCGACGAACTCAAGAAGATGAAAGGCCCCATCGATCTCGTCGGCCACGATTGGGGCGCGCTGCTCGTCACGCGCGCGGTTTCGATCGCGCCCAACCTCGTGCGCAGCTGGAGCGCGGGCGCAGCACCCCTCGACCACGACTACGTCTGGCATGACACCGCCCAGGTCTGGCAAACGCCAGGCAAGGGCGAAGAACTGATGAAGAACTTCGCGGGCGAGGCGCTCGCGATGGGGTTGAGCGCGCAGGGCATCCCGTTGGAGCAGGCGCGCGAAACCGCCCGCCACATCGATCACGAGATGAAGACCTGCATCCTGACGCTCTATCGTTCGGCCGTCCGCGTCGCCGACGACTGGTTTGCCGACCTCAAGCGCGTGAAAGCCCCCAGCCTCATCCTCTGGGGTGAAGGCGACCCCTACGCTGCCGCGCGCTTCGGCGAGCGCCTGGCCGCCAACGTCAAAGGCCGCTTCACCTTGGTTCCCGGCGTCGGTCACTGGTACCAGGTCGAAAAGCCGGAGTTCGTGGCGCACCAACTCGAAGCTTTCTGGGCCGGCTGACCTGACCACCACCTCAGATACCCATTGCGCCCAGGGGCCGGCCTGAACCAACATCGGTCCAACAAGACATTACGCAATGGAGGAAACTATGGGTGCGAAACCGTCGGTAGCCGTGATCGGGGCCGGGCTGGGTGGATTGTGTGCCGGTATCAAGCTCAAGGAAGCGGGCATCGACGACCTCGTCATCCTGGAGAAGGCGGCCAAAGTCGGCGGCACCTGGCGCGACAATTCCTATCCCGGCTGCTGCTGCGACGTGCCCGTCGCGCTCTATCAATATTCCTTCGCGCCGAGCTTGAGCTGGAGCCACCTCTTCCCGCGCTACAACGAGGTCCAGAAATACACCGAAGACCTCGCCGACAATTTCGGCCTGCGCCCGCATTTGAAACTGAACGAAGAAACCAAATCGGCCGTGTGGGACGACAAGCGCGCCGTTTGGAAAATCACGACGGGCGCCGGCAAGACTTATGAGACGAACGCGATCGTTGCCGCCCTAGGTCAGCTCAACCGCCCGCTGCTGCCCGAAATCGAAGGTCGCGACAGTTTCGCCGGCCCCGCGTTCCACTCCGCGCGCTGGGACCATTCGGTCAAACTCGCCGGCAAGCGCGTCGCCGTCATCGGCTCGGCCGCGAGCGCCGTCCAAATCATCCCCGAGATCGCCAAAGAGGTGAAACACCTGACGGTCTTCCAGCGCACGCCGAACTGGATGGTGCCGCGCCTCGATCGTCCGATCACGGAGGAAGAGAAGGCGCTCGCGATGACCGAGCCGCACGTCGCGATGATGGGCCGCGACCTGATCTATCAGAACTCGGACTATCTCTTCTGGCAGGCTTTCAGCTGGACGAAAGTCGGCCGCGACGCCTACACGCGCGTCGCGCTCAACCATCTGGCCGAACAAGTGCCCGATCCGGAGTTGCGCAAGAAGCTCACGCCGGATTATCCGATCGGCTGCAAGCGTATCCTCTTCGCCGACGACTACTACCCGGCGCTGCTGCGCCCGAACGTGGCGCTTGAAACCGGTGCGATCGCACGCATCACGCCCAAGGGCGTCGAAACGAAAGACGGCGCCAAGCACGACGTCGACGTCATCGTCTACGCCACGGGCTTCGAGACCACGGGCTGGCACTGGTCCGTCGACGTGGTGGGCAAGGGCGGCGTGCACCTGCGCGACGCGTGGGCCGAGATGCCGCAAGCCTATCTCGGCATCACGACCGCGCAGTTCCCCAACATGTTCATCCTCTACGGACCGAACACGAACCTCGGCCACAACTCGATCACCTTCATGCTCGAGCGCCAGGTCGAATACACGGTGAAGGCGATCAGCGCGATGCAAACGCGCAATCTCGCCGTCATAGAACTGAAGCAGGCGGCCCAAGACCGCTTCAACCGCGACCTGCAGACGGCGCTCGCCAAGACCACCTGGGCCGACCCGCACTGCCGCTCGTGGTACAAGAACGCACAAGGCCACATCACGCAGAACTGGTCGTCCCACACGCGCGACTATGCGAAGGCGACCGAGCAGGTGAAGTGGGAAGATTACACGGTACGCGAACGCACGCCGCTCGCGGCGGAGTAGCCCTAACGGCTAGGCTCGGGCGTAGGCTCAACCGTTAGAGTGTAGGCGCGTGTGACGGCGCAGGGTTCGCTGGCCTGACCCAAGCTGCAGCTCACCTTCAAAGTTCCCCGGTCGGCCGCGAAGGCGACAGGATCAACAGGATCAAGAGCGCACACTTCGCGGCACGGGTGGCCCGTCGATGCCACCACGGCCTTGATCGTCTCGCGGTAGTTCGCGGGTAGGTTGCCAGTCAGCTGCGCCTTCGTCTCGTCATGTTGGGCCGCGTAATAGATGATCATGCGGGCGCCAAGCAGCAGCCCGATGATGATCAAAAACACCAGCGCCCACTTCGATACAGGATCGAATTCCGCTGGTTGATCGCGAAAGTCCGGTATACGCATTTTGGGATTCCTCTAGGGATGCCCTTCTTTCTGTGTTGTCGGATGGTAACGATAGATGCATCACCATAGGCGATCGATGTGAAACGCGGCCGCCGAATATAAGGAACTTGCAAGGCGATCACGACTCACAGCTTCTTCACAACGCGAAGAGGCCTTCGGTCTCGAATCCTTACGCGCCTACGGTCTATTTATTGACGATCATTGGACGCAAGGAGTGGAACCGATGAGCGTTGATTTCAGAATCCGCGAAAGAATCTTGAAGGCGGTCGAAGACGTGAGGAAGGCCGCCGCCAAACACAACGAACACGGCGATGCCAAACCGATGGCCTCCATTCACCCGTTTCCGGCTGAGCGCAGCGCATCGACGGAGTCGCCCGGCAACCTACACCTCATGCTGCCGGAGCCGCACACATCGATTTGGTAGGGCGTAACCTGCGTCGGCTCGAATAGGAACCGACGCACGACTGGCGATGCCCAGAATCTTTATAAGTTCTTTATACGGCCGCCATGCCTTCCATATCGAAACCCTGCGGTCGCTGGCCTAAGTCTTCGCCGTCCACTTATCGGGTCCCCCACAACGGTGGAGGATTCGCGTTCGGCGCTTTGATTCGTCACCATGCGGTTGCAAGCTTGATGCAAGTCAAATTGTCAGGGCACCTATAGAGACTAAGAACGAACCCGGCTTCGATTCACGCTCAACAAATCCACCGAAAACGAAACTCGCCTAGGCGGGCGAAAGCACGAGGAGAAATCACTATGCCCAGTTCGGACATTTTCATGTTGGTGGTCGGCGTCGGGTCATTCGTCGTGTTGTGGCTCTACGTGGCGCTGTGCTCTCGCGCTTAAGCAAGGAAACAAACGATGCTTGAATACTTTCTTGGCGCCGCGGTCGCCCTGATCATCGTCATCTATCTCGTCTACGCCCTCATGCGGCCCGAACAATTCTAGCGCGTCGCGCATCACGGACATTCGATCATGACCCTTATCGGCTGGATTCAAATCGGGTTCCTGTTTGCGCTCGTGGCGCTCACGGCGCCGTCCCTCGGCGCATTCATGGCGCAAGTGTTCGAAGGCAAGCGGACGTTTCTTCATCCGGTCCTAGAGCCCGTCGAGCGCGGCTTCTACTGGTTGTCGGGGGTGGATCCCAACAAAGGCCAGGATTGGCGCGCCTACACGGTCGCGATGCTGATGTTCAGCGTGGTCGGCTTTCTGTCTCTCTACGCGATCTTGAGAGTTCAGGCGGGACTGCCGCTGAATCCATCGGGTTTCGGACCCGTCTCGCCGGACCTTTCGTTCAACACGGCCGTCAGCTTCGTGACCAACACGAACTGGCAGAGCTATGGCGGCGAAACGACGATGAGCCATCTGTCCCAGATGATGGGTCTCACCGTTCATAATTTCGTCTCTGCCGCGACGGGTATCGCTCTTGCGATCGCCATCACGCGCGCCTTCGCGAGATCCAAGACAAACGACCTCGGCAATTTCTGGGTCGATCTCACGCGCGGCACGCTCTACATCCTCCTGCCGATGTCGATCGTCGTCGCATTGGCGTTGATCCTTCTCGGTATGCCGCAGACCTTGCTCCCGTGGATCAAGGTCCACACGCTCGAGGGCGCCGAACAAACCCTTTCGATGGGTCCAGTCGCCTCGCAGATCGCGATCAAAATGCTCGGCACCAACGGCGGTGGCTTCTTCAACGTCAACAGCGCCCATCCGTTTGAAAACCCGAACGCCTGGACGAACATTATTGAGTGCTGGGCGATCGATGCAATTTCATTCGGCCTTGCACTCACCTTCGGACGGATGGTTGGCGACAAGCGTCAGGGCTACGTGCTCTACGCCGTGATGGCGATCCTGCTGGTGGCTGCGACGGTCGGCTGTTACACCGCGGAGGGCACGGGCGACCCGATTGTGACTGCTGCCGGCGTCGATCCGTCGCTTGGCAACATGGAAGGCAAAGAGGTGCGCTTCGGCACGGCTTCAAGTGTGGTTTGGGCAACCATGACGACGGGCGCTTCAAACGGTTCCGTCAATTCGATGCACGACAGCTTTACGCCCCTGGGCGGGCTCGTCCCGCTGTTCCTGATCCAGCTTGGCGAGATTCTTCCCGGTGGCGTCGGTTCCGGCCTGTACGGCATACTTGTCATGGCCGTCGTGAGCGTTTTTGTCGCCGGATTAATGGTCGGACGAACGCCGGAGTACCTCGGCAAGAAGATCGCCGCCAAGGAAGTGAAACTCTCGGTTCTCGCAATCCTGATCTTGCCGGTTTCGATTCTAGGCTTCACCGCAATCGCAGCATCGCTTGACGTCGGCAGGGCGGGCCCGCTGAACACCGGAGCGCATGGCTTCGCCGAGATCTTGTACGCGTTCACGTCCGCGACCGGGAACAATGGCTCCGCGTTTGCCGGTCTTACGGCGAACACGCCCTTTTACAATGTGCTGCTGGGCATCGCTATGCTGCTCGGTCGCTTCGCCTACATCGTACCAATGATGGCGATTGCGGGCTCGATCGGGACAAAGATCAAGACGCCCATCGCGGCCGGAACGTTCCCGACGGACAACTCGCTCTTCGTCGGGCTTGTTTGCGGCGTGATCCTGATCATTGGCGGCCTGGTGTTCTTCCCCTCGCTCGCCCTCGGCCCCATCGTCGAACATTTCATGATGGAAGCCGGCCACCTATCCCCGTAACCCTGATTTTGCTCCGGGCTCGACCATGATTGCCAAAGCAGCGCGCTCCGCCTCCGCTTTCGACGCCGGGATCTTAGCCCGCGCCGCAGGCGATGCATTCATAAAGCTCGACCCGCGCAAGCTCGCGCGAAACCCGGTCATCTTCGTGACGGAAATCGTGACGGTCCTGGTCACGATCCTCGCAGTTCGAGATGCGATCAGCGGTGGTCCGGTTTGGTTCAGTGGAATGATCGCGCTATGGCTGTGGTTCACAGTGTTGTTCGCGACCTTTGCCGAAGCGGTGGCCGAAGGGCGGGGCAAGGCACAGGCCGACGCCCTGCGCCGTACACGCACGCAGGCGACGGCCAAGCGCCTCAGCGACCCGAAAAACCGCAAACGCTTCGACAAGGTGGGGGCAAGCGATCTGAAAGTCGGCGACATCATCGTCGTCGACGCGGGCGAACTCATTCCCTCCGACGGTGAGATCATCGAAGGCGTCGCGTCGGTCAACGAAAGCGCCATCACCGGCGAGTCTGCGCCCGTGATCCGCGAAGCGGGCGGCGACCGCTCGGCCGTAACCGGCGGCACGCAGGTCCTTTCCGACTGGATCGTCGCGCGCGTCACCGCGGCGCCCGGACAGACCTTCATCGACCGCATGATCGCGCTCGTCGAAGGCGCCCGCCGCCAAAAGACGCCGAACGAAATTGCGCTCGACGTGCTGCTTGCAGGCTTGACGCTCATCTTCGTGATCGCTGTCGTCACCATCGTCGGCCTTGCTTCATACGTTGGCGCGCAAGTGCCGGTCACCACGTTGGTCGCGCTCTTCGTCACCTTGATCCCGACGACGATCGGCGGGCTTCTGTCTGCGATCGGCATCGCCGGCATGGATCGCCTCGTGCGCTTCAATGTCATCGCGACTTCGGGCCGCGCCGTGGAAGCGGCCGGCGACGTCGACACGCTCCTCCTCGACAAGACCGGCACGATCACCTTCGGCAACCGCATGGCCGATGAACTTGTTCCCATTTCCGGCGTGTCACAGCGCGAACTCGCGGAAGCGGCGCTGTTGTCGTCGCTCGCCGATCAAACGCCGGAGGGCCGTTCGATCGTCGAATTCGTCGTGACGAAAGTGGGAATCAAGAGTCCAGATCTTGCCGGAAAGAAGGTCGAGTTCGTTGCATTCACAGCGCAGACCAGGATCTCGGGTGCCGACATCGATGGCGTTCACTATCGCAAGGGCGCCGTCGACAGTGTCCTGTCGAGCATCGGCGTGTTAGCCCCGGCAGACTTCGGCGCGGCGGTCGAGCGCATCGCGCGTACCGGCGGCACGCCGCTCGCAGTCGCCAAGAGCAAACAATTGCTCGGCGTCATTCATCTCAAAGACATCGTGAAGCCCGACATCAAGGATCGCTTCAACGCTTTGCGCGCGATGGGCATCAAGACGGTGATGGTCACCGGCGACAATCGCATCACCGCCGCAGCAATCGCAAGCGAAGCTGGCGTCGACGAGTTCATCGCCGAGGCCACGCCGGAAGATAAACTCAGTTTCATCCGCAAGGCGCAAGCCGGCGGGCGTCTCGTCGGCATGTGCGGCGACGGCACGAACGACGCGCCGGCGCTCGCTCAAGCCGATGTCGGCATTGCGCTGCAGTCGGGAACGCAGGCCGCCCGCGAGGCGGCCAACATGGTCGACCTTGACTCGAGCCCCACGAAGCTCATTGAGGTGGTGGAAATCGGCAAGCAAATGCTGATGACGCGCGGCGCTTTGACCACATTTTCGATCGCGAACGACGTTGCCAAGTACTTTGCGATCATTCCGGTCTTGTTCTTGTCGACCTATCCCGAGCTGCAGGCTCTGAACGTCATGGGATTGAACAAGGACACCGCCATCATCTCGGCTGTGATCTTCAATGCTTTGATCATCATCGCACTTATCCCCCTGGCGCTGCGTGGCGTGAAATATCGCCCGCTCGGCGCCGCCGCGGTGCTGCGCAACAACTTGCTGATCTACGGGGTCGGAGGCCTCATCGCGCCGTTCGTCGGCATCAAGCTCGTCGACCTTTTTGTGAACCTGTTCGTCTGAGCGGAGAGAACCATGAACCCCCTCGACCACATCCGCCCGGCGATCGTCATGATCGTGCTGTTCACGATCCTGACGGGACTCGCTTACCCACTGGCGATCACCGGCATTGCGCAAGTGATCTCTCCAGACGCGGCGAACGGCAGTATCATCAAGAAGGGCGACGCCGCGATCGGTTCCGACCTCATCGGCCAGCTCTTTACGAGCGAAAAGTACTTCTGGTCGCGCCCGTCGGCCGCGGGCGCAAACGGCTACGACGGCGCTTCGTCCAGCGGCTCGAATTTGGGGCCGACATCGGCAAAGCTGATCGAGCGCATCAAGACCGAGGCCGCGCGTTACCCGGGCGAAGGGCCCGTGCCGGCCGACGCCGTCACGGCATCGGGGTCGGGCCTCGACCCGCACATCTCGCCCGAGAACGCGCACCGCCAGGCGGCCCGTGTAGCGCAAGCGCGCGGCATCGCCGTCGAAAAGGTCAATGCGCTGATCGGCGAGCACACCGAAGGCCGCGTGCTGGGCTTCATCGGGGAGCCCCGCGTTAACGTCCTCACGCTCAACCTCGCTTTGGACGCTGCGGCGGCAACGCCCTAGCGCTATCATCGACACATGAGCGAGACCCGCGAGCCGCTGCGACCCGAACCTGAGGCTCTCCTCGCGGAAGCGGCGCGCGAAGGGCGCGGCCGTCTCAAGGTCTATCTCGGCATGGCGCCCGGCGTCGGCAAGACGTTCGCCATGCTCGAAGGCGCGCGCCGCCTCAAAGGGCAGGGCGCGGACATCGTGATCGGCCTCGTCGAAACCCACGGCCGTAAAGACACCGAAGCCATGCTCGAAGGCTTCGAAATACTGCCGCGCAAGGCGATCCCTTATCACGGCCAGATGCTCCACGAATTGGACCTCGACGCGGCGCTGTCGCGCCGGCCGAAGGTCGTCATCGTCGACGAGTACGCGCACACCAACGTGCCCGAGAGCCGCCACCCGAAACGCTGGCAGGACGTGGAAGAACTTCTGCGCGCCGGCGTGGACGTCCACACCACGCTGAACATCCAGCACCTGGAAAGCCTCAACGACGTCGTCGCGCGCATCACCGGCGTGCGCGTGCGCGAAACGTTGCCCGATCAGGTTTTGGAGAAGGCCGATGAGGTCGAACTCATCGACCTGACGCCCGAGGAACTGACCGGGCGCCTCAAGGAAGGCAAGGTCTACGCCGGCGAGCTCGCCGGCCGCGCGCTCGAAAACTATTTCAAGCCCGGCAATTTGAGCGCCCTGCGCGAACTGGCGCTGCGCCGCACCGCCGAACGTGTCGACCAGCAGATGGTCGGCTATATGCGCGCGCACGCGATCGAAGGCCCGTGGCCGGCGGGTGAACGCATTATGGTCTGCATAGGTTCCGATACATCGGCCATGCCCGTCTTGCGTGCCGGTCGAAGGCTCGCCGATCAGATCGAGGCGCCGTGGATCGCGGTCCATATCGAGCGTTCGGACGCTACGCCGCTGCAACCCGACGAGCGTGACACGGTCGAAGAGGCGCTGAAACTTGCCGAACAGCTGCAAGGTCGCGTCGAGCGCCTCATCGGCGAAGACGTGCCCGGCGAACTCCTCGCTTACGCGCGCCGCAACAACGTCACCCAGATCGTGGTGGGCCGTTCGCGTCAAAGCTGGCTTCGCGAGCTCGTGCGCCGCTCGCTGGTCAACGAACTCGTCCGCCGCTCCGAGGGCATTCCGATCCATGTCGTCGTACCGGAGCACCCGCCGCAACCGTTCTGGCATTTTCGGTTGCCGGGCGTGAACCCAGGCCTGCGCGGGTGGCTTTATGCGTTGATCAGCGTCGCCGTCGTGGTCGCGATTGGGCTGGGCGTCAGAACGTTCGCGACGCTTCCCAACATGGCGATGCTGTTCTTGACGGCCGTCTTTTTGGGTGCGGTTCGCTATGGCGTGCGTGCCGGCATCGCGACTGCGCTGCTCGCGTTCCCCTTGTGGAATTTCCTTTTCACCGAGCCGTACTACACCTTCACGATCAACGACTGGGACGATCTGCTCACGCTGCTCGTCTTCTTGGGCGTGGGCATTGTGACAGGGCTTTTGGCGGGACGCGTGCGCGACCAGGCGAACGCCGCGCAAGCCCGCGCCTCAGCCCTGCAGACGCTCTACGATTTCTCACGCCGCCTGAGTGCGGCCGCGACACCAGACGCGCTGCTACACGCGATCGTCCTGCAAGCGCACCGATTGACGAAGCTTCCAGCCATGGCGTTGCTGCCCGGCCGCGACGATCTTGAAATTCGCTACGCGTGGCCGCCGGAGGACGCGCTGGATACTGCCGCGATGGCCGCCGCACGTTGGGCGCGCGAACATGGTGAGCCTGCGGGCCATGGCACGTCGACCCTGCCGTCCGCCCGCTGGCACTTCCGCCCGGTCCGTACCGCGAAGAAGACGGTCGGCGTTCTGGGGCTGCGTCAGAGCGAAACCGATCAGCGCTTGCGCCAGGACATGCTGCAGACGCTGGACTCGATCCTCGACCAGTCGGCCGTCGCCATCGAACGCCTGACCTACGCTGAAGAGGCCGCGCGCGTCGAAGCGATGACCGCGACCGACAAGCTGCGCACGGCGCTGATGTCGTCCGTCTCGCACGACCTGCGCACGCCGCTGACCACGATCCTGGGTTCGGCCTCGACCCTGCGCCAGGACAACACGAAACTCGACGATCACGCGAAGGACGAGCTGC
>JBGOVA010000191.1:0-8505 GCA_041477875.1 Micropepsaceae bacterium
CTCGGCGTTGGCGTCGAAAGCGACCGGCTTCCCGATCGCCAAGGTCGCGGCGCGCCTCGCCGTCGGCTACACGCTCGACGAACTGACGAACGATATCACCAAGGCGACGCCCGCCTCGTTCGAGCCGACGCTCGACTACGTGGTGACGAAGATCCCGCGCTTTGCCTTCGAGAAATTCCCCGGCGCCGAGCCCATCCTCACAACCTCGATGAAGTCCGTCGGTGAGGCGATGGCGATCGGCCGCACCTTTGCCGAGTCGATCCAGAAGGCGCTGCGTTCGCTCGAAACCGGCCTCACCGGCTTCGATGAGATCGACATCCCGGGCCTGCGCTCCGGCGACGACAAGAACGCGGTGATCGCCGCTCTCGCCAAAGCAACGCCCGACCGCATTCGCGTGATCGCGCAAGCCATCCGCTTAGGGCTAACGGTCGGCGAAATCCACGCCGCCTCGAAGGTCGACCCCTGGTTCCTCGACCAGATCGAAGAGATCGTGAAGGCGGAAGAGCGCGTGCACGAACGCGGCGTCCCCCAAGACGCCGACGGCCTGCGCGCGCTCAAGGCGATGGGCTTCTCCGACGCGCGCCTCGCCAAACTGACGGGCAAGCGCGAAAGCGAAGTCGCGAGCCTGCGCCGGCGCGTGGGCGTAACGCCCGTTTTCAAGCGCATCGACACCTGCGCCGCCGAGTTCCGCGCTCTCACGCCCTACATGTACTCGACCTACGAAGCGCCGCTCGACGGGCGCGTGGAATGCGAGAGCGAACCCACCGCGGCGAAGAAAGTGGTCATCCTCGGCGGCGGCCCGAACCGCATCGGCCAGGGCATCGAGTTCGACTATTGCTGTTGCCACGCCGCCTTCGCGCTGAAGAAGGCGGGTTTCGAAACCATCATGGTCAACTGCAATCCGGAAACGGTGTCGACCGACTACGACACGTCGGATCGTCTCTATTTCGAACCGCTGACCGCCGAAGACGTCGTCGAACTCATCCGCACCGAACAGACGAACGGCCAAGTCTTCGGCGTGATTTGCCAGTTCGGCGGACAGACGCCGCTGAAACTCGCCGCTGCGCTCGAGGTCGCGAAAATCCCGATCCTCGGCACCCAGCCCGATGCGATCGATATCGCCGAAGATCGCAAGCGCTTCCAAACGCTGATCGACACCATCGGTTTGAAGCAGCCGGTGAACCGCACCGCGCTCACGACCGAAGAGGCGCTAGAGGCGGCGCGCGAGGTCGGCTATCCGGTCGTCATCCGTCCTTCATTCGTGCTCGGCGGGCGCGGTATGACCATCGTGCGCGACGAAGAGCACATGGTCGAGACGCTTGAACAAACCGACGTCTTCAAGATCTCGGGCGACGATCCGGTCCTGATCGACCAGTATCTGCGCAGCGCCGTCGAAGTCGACGTCGACGCCATCGCCGACGCGAAGGATGTCTTCATCGCCGGCATCATGGAGCACATCGAAGAAGCCGGCGTTCACTCCGGCGACAGCGCCTGCTCGCTCCCGCCGTGGTCGCTCAACACCAAGACGATCGCCGAACTGCGCCGCCAAACGGCCGCCCTTGCGCGCGAGCTGAACGTGGTGGGCCTCATGAACGTGCAGTTCGCCATCCAGAACGGCCACATCTATGTGCTCGAGGTGAACCCGCGTGCCAGCCGCACTGTGCCCTTCGTCGCCAAAGCGGTGGGCATTCCCGTCGCCGCCATCGCCTCGCGCGTCATGGCCGGCGAAAAACTCGCCTCGTTCAAGCTGCGGGACACCCCGCCCCAACACATATCGGTCAAGGAAGCGGTCATGCCCTTTGCACGCTTCCCCGGCGTCGATGTGATCCTCGGTCCCGAAATGAAGTCGACCGGCGAAGTCATGGGCATCGACCAAACCTTCGAGCGCGCCTTCGCCAAAAGCCAGATCGCGGCCGGCCTGACCTTGCCCGACGGCGGCACCGTCTTCGTCTCTGTGCGCGACGCCGACAAGCACGCGATCATCGAACCGGCGCGCAAACTGATCGAGATGGGCTTCAAGATCATCGCGACCGGCGGCACCGCCACGCACCTCAAGGAGCACGGCCTCGCGATCACCCGCATCAACAAGGTCTATGAGGGCCGCCCGCACATCGTCGACGCCATGAAGGACGGCAGCGTCGACCTCGTCTTCAACACGACCGAAGGCGCCCAAGCCTTGAAGGACTCGCTGTCGATCCGCCGCACCGCCCTGATGCAGAAGATTCCCTACTACACCACCGTCGCCGGATCGCTCGCCGCCGTGAACGCCATCGCCGCCCTTCGCACCACAGCTTTGGACGTCGCGCCTTTGCAGGCCTACGCGCACTAATTCGTTGAATCCAAACGATTCATTGCTCCGGACACGGTGCATTCGAACCTTGAAATTTTCGGCGTTTCTGCCTATTATTTGTCTGTGCGGCGATGAGGGGGATGCGTCTCCCGCGCACGGCGCCACCGAACTTTCCGGCGAGCGGTTTTGAAGACGTTTTGAGGCCTTGGGCGGTCGTACCACCAAGGCCGTTCGAATTTGTTGTCCTTCGGTACGACGAGAAGTCAGAGCACCAGACTATGGAAAAAATTCCTATGACCGCCCAGGGCTTTTCGACCCTCGAAGCGGAAATCAAGCATCTGAAGTCGGTCGAGCGGCCCTCCGTCATCCGCGCGATTTCGGAGGCCCGTCAGCACGGCGACCTGTCCGAGAACGCCGAATACCATTCGGCGAAGGAACGCCAGAGCTTCATCGAAGGCCGCGTGCTCGAACTCGAAGATAAGCTGTCGCGCGCCCAGGTGATCGACGTCTCGAAACTGTCCGGCAAGGTCGTGAAGTTCGGCGCCACGGTCACCTTGATCGACGAGGACACCGACCAAAAGGCGAAGTATCAGATCGTCGGCGACCTTGAAGCCGACTTCGCCAAGGGCCGCATCTCGATTTCATCCCCGCTGGCGCGCGCCCTGATCGGCAAGACGACAGGCGACACGGCGGAAGTGAACACCCCCTCCGGCGGCCGTTCCTACGAAATCACAAGGGTGGAGTTCAAGTAGCGCCTCAATTCGAGCTCCGAACCCAAGCAGCCGGCGGCGAACCCGCGCCTTTCTCTTTTAGACCTCCACCGGCACGCCAGGCTCGCGCTTAGACGGCCGGATCGTCAGCGCCGTCTTCACCGACGCCACGTTCTTCGCCGCCGTCAGCCTCTCGGTCACAAAGCTCTGCCACTCGCTCAAGTCGCGCGCGGCGCATTTCAGCACGAAGTCGATCTCGCCCGACATCATGTAGCACTCGCGAACGATGGGCCATTGCCCGACCTGGGCCTCGAAGGCCCGCAGATCGGGTTCGGCTTGGCTCGTCAGGCCGACGAACGCAAACGCCATGACTTCGTAGCCCAGCGCCTTCGCATCCAAGTCCGCGTGGTAGCCGCGGATGAACCCCGCTTGCTCCAACGCGCGCACCCGCCGTAAACAGGGCGGCGCCGAGATCTTGGCGCGGTGCGAGAGTTCGACGTTCGTGATGCGGCCTTCGGCCTGGAGTTCGTGAAGGATGCGCCGGTCGATGGCGTCGAGTTTGATCCGCTGCATGATCATTCCAAGGCAGGGTCAGATTATTTCGTGCGAGCGTTCTACCGCGATCGGCGGTACGTTTCAGCAATAAAATTACAGGATCACGAAACACTGTGAACGCGCCGGTCCTGCAAAACGCCTCTTGGGTCGTGACGGACGGCCGAGCCGGTATGCTGAATCAGGCGCGCGGCTTGGCGGACGCCATCGGCCTCGCGGTCGAAACCAAGACCGTCCATCCACGCCCGCCCTGGACACTGCTGCCGGTCACCATGTGGCCGGCACCGTTCGCGGCGTTGGGACCGGACAGCGACCGCTTTGAACCGCCGTGGCCCAAAGTCGCCATCGGATGCGGCTGGCGCAGCATCCCCTACATCCTCGCCATCAAGCGCGCTTCGGCGGGCCGAACATTTACCATTCAGTTGCAACACCCGCGCATCGATCCAAAACACTTCGATCTCGTCGTACCGCCGGAACACGACGATCTGCGCGGCACAAACGTCGTCTCGATCATCGGCAGCCCGAACGGCGTGACGCGCACTAAGCTTGAAGGAGCTGCGGCGAAGTGGACCGCACGGCTTTCCAAACTTCCAAATCCCCGGGTCGCAGTGCTCATCGGTGGCGCCAGCAAATCGCATCGCTTCGCCGATGAGGACGCGCGCCGTCTCGCCGCACAACTGAAAGACCTCGCAGCGCAAGGCTGCAGTGTGATGGCGACGACCTCGCGCCGCACCGGCGAAACGCAAGCGCGAATCATCCGCGACGCTCTCGCCGGAACAAATGCTTGTTGCTGGAACGGTGAAGGTGAGAACCCCTACTTCGGATTGCTCGCATTCGCCGACGCGATTCTCGTGACGTCTGATTCGACGAACATGGCCGTCGAAGCCGGCGCCACCGGAAAGCCCGTCTACATTGTGGATATTCCCGGCGGCGACGCGAAATTCGACCGCCTTCACACAAGCCTCAGAGAGCGCGGAATCGCACGCTCCTTTGCCGGCAAGATCGAGCACTGGACCTACGAGCCGCTGAACGAAACGGAGCGTGTGGCCCAGATAATCCGTCACAAAATCGGCTTATCGGCCTAGGTAAACGCGGCGTGAACTGCCTCGCACTTGCGGCAGGGGTTTGGGGGTCCCTATATGGCTGACGAGGAGCGCGGTGCTTTGCCACCGCCCACAAGGCTGCGCATGTCGAAAACCGCTCACGCGAAAGTGTTGATTTTGGGCTCGGGCCCAGCCGGCTACACGGCCGCGATTTATGCCGCGCGCGCGATGCTTGAGCCGCTGGTCATCGCTGGCCTGCAGCCCGGCGGACAGATGACGATCACGACGGATGTCGAGAACTATCCGGGCTTTCCCACGACGATCCAGGGCCCCTGGCTAATGGAGCAAATGAAGGAGCAGGCCGAACACGTCGGCACGAAATTCGCCGACGATGTGGTCGTTCACGTGGACCTCAAAGTGCGGCCGTTCCGCCTGACCGGCGACAGCGGCACGATCTACACCTGCGACGTGCTGATCATCGCGACCGGCGCGCAGGCGCGTTGGCTGGGCCTTCCTTCAGAAGAAGCATTCAAGGGCCACGGCGTGTCCGCGTGCGCGACCTGCGACGGCTTCTTCTATCGCGGCAAAGACGTTTCGATCGTCGGCGGCGGCAACACGGCGGTCGAGGAAGCGCTGTTCCTCACCAACTTCGCGAACTCGGTGACGCTCTTCCATCGCCGCGACGCGCTGCGCGCCGAAAAGATGCTCCAGCAACGCCTGTTTACGCATCCCAAGATCAAAGTCGTGTGGGACACCGCGGTCGAAGAAGTGTCCGGCACCAACGCAGCCAAATCGGTCACGGGCTTGAAGCTGCGCAACACCCGCACGGGCGCGCTCACCGAAGTGACGACGGACGGCCTGTTCGTCGCCATCGGCCACGTGCCGGCGACCGAGCTGTTCAAGGGGCAAGTCGACATGGACGCCGAAGGTTACATTCGAACGAAGGCCGACTCGACCGCGACCAGCATTCCGGGCGTCTTTGCGGCGGGCGACGTGAAGGACAAGATTTTTCGGCAGGCGATCACGGCCGCCGGCATGGGCTGCATGGCGGCCCTCGAGGCAGAGAAATATCTCGCCCATCAGGAAACGCTCAAGGCGGCTGCGGAATGAGCGCGCGGTCCTAGGGAAAGCGAGACGGGGCGCCAATGAGCATGGATCTCGACAGGCTGCGTGTATTCCACGCAGTCGCCGCCGCGGGCAGCCTGACGCACGCCGGCGAACAGCTCGACCTCAGCCAATCGGCGGTCAGCCGCCAAATCAGCGCGCTCGAGGACGAATTGAAAGTCCCGATGTTCTCACGCCACGCGCGCGGCCTGGTCCTCACCGAACAAGGCGAGCGCCTCTACCAAACGACGAAAGAAGTCTTCCAACAGCTGCAGCGCGTCGAGGAACAGCTGCACGACAGCCGCGACACGCCGCGCGGCGAAATCCGAGTGACGGCAACCGTCGGCATCGGCACGCATTGGCTGGCCCCGCGTCTGCGCCAATTCATCGAGCTCTACCCCGATGTGCGCATTCACCTGATTTTGCACGACGGCGAACTCGACCTCGTTCAGCGCGAAGCCGACGTCGCCCTGCGCATGCGCCAGCCCGAGCAGGGCGACCTGATCCAGCGCAAGCTCTTCGACGTGAACTATCACATCTACGGCTCGCCCGAATACATCGCGCGCAAACGCGAACCGTCGTCGATCGACGATCTCGATTGCCACGACGTCATCGTTTATGGCGACGCGCCGCCCGAATTGCGTAGCGTCAATTGGCTGGCCGAAATCGGACGCAAGGCCGGCAATCCGCGGCCCGCCGTGCTTTACGTCAACAACATCATCGCGATGGGCAAGGCGATCGAACTGGGCATTGGCATCGGCGCGTTACCCGATTATTTTGCGCATGGAAACGACAAGCTCGTCCGCCTCATGTGCCAAACGCCCGGACCAAACTACGAAGTGCATCTGTGCTATCCCGAAGCGATGCGCGGATCCAAGCGCATCGGGGTCTTCAAGGATTTCCTGATTTCACAAGCTCGCGAGTGGGCTTTCTGAGACGTTCCGCGCGCCTTGAGAAGCGAAAGGTCCGCACCTATCTAGGATGGGCCGGGGCGGTTCTCCCCCAGACACAGGGCTCCGGCGCCAGGTATCCCCCTCCTGGCAGCAAACTGCCGATGTTTCCCCCAATGCATCGGCAACCCTGCGTTTCTCCAACGAAACGCAGGGGAAGGCGTGACGAAGCCGGGCCGCTTAACAACCCAAGCGGTCCGGCTTTCTCTTTTGTAATTTTTTCCTTTTTGTAATTAAGGCTGCACGCAGCCTTGCGCTTTCACCACGCGCTTGGTCGATGCCGGATTTTTTGCCAAGTGCTTCGCCGCGCGCGTCGGGCGGCGCACCAGGTCGCCACCGCAGTTGGGGCACGCGCTTTTCAGCACGCCGCTGACGCAGTCTTGGCAGAACGTGCACTCGAACGAACAGATCATCGCCTGCGTCGAAGACGGTGGCAAATCGCGATCGCAGCATTCGCAACTCGGTCTCAGCTCAAGCATCGTCTTTCACATCTCCGTGGCGTTGACAAAAAACAACACGAGCCGCTCGAACGCCGCGCGATCTTCCTCATCGAACCGCGCCAGGGACGGGCTGTCGAGATCGAGCACGCCGTGCACGACGCCGTTCTTGATGAGCGGCACGACCAGCTCGGAATTCGATGCGGAATCGCAGGCGATATGGCCGGCGAAGGCATGCACGTCGGGCACGATGACCGAAGCGCGGCGCGCGACGGCCGCCCCGCACACGCCTTTGCCGACCGCGATGCGCACGCAAGCCGGCTTGCCCTGAAAGGGCCCGAGGACCAACTCGCCACCCTTCATGAAATAGAAGCCCGCCCAATTGAGATCGGGGACGATCTCCCAAATTAAGGCGGCGAGATTTGCGGTATTCGCGATCAGATCGCGCTCACCCTCAAGAAGCCCGTGCGCCTGGCGCGCAAGCTCCTCGTGGATTTCGGCTTTGCTTCCGGAAACCTTCGTCGCAGCGAACATCGACGCCCTCAGTGTGCGCCGCCGCCCGCCTCCTTGCCCCAAAGCTCTTCAAGGCGCGCGTCACGGCCGCAATTGAACCGGTAGAGATTATAGCGCACCGGATTGGTCTTGTAGAAATGCTGGTGGTAGGCCTCCGCCCGATAGAACGTACCCGCCGGCACGATCTCGGTCACGATCGGCTGCTTGAACCGGCCCGATTTTTCGAGCGCCGCCTTGGACGCTTCGGCCAAGCGCTTCTGCTCATCGCTCGTATAAAAGATCGCCGTGCGATATTGCGTGCCGTAGTCGCAAAACTGGCCTTCCTTCGTCAGCGGATCGACGTTGCGCCAATAGACGTAGAGCAGCTTCTCATAAGAGACCTGCTTCGGGTCGTACACGACCTTCACCGATTCGGCATGTCCGGTCGCCCCCGACGAAACTTCTTCATAGCTCGGATTGGCTTTCGTACCACCGGCATAACCAGATGTGACGGAAGCAACGCCCGGAATAGCGTCGAACGGATGCTCCATGCACCAGAAGCAGCCGCCGGCGAACACCGCGACCTGTGTTCCGGCGGGCGCTGTCGCCGGCGTATCGGCGCGCACGCCAAGAAACACGTCGGCGACACGCAGCCCGAAAACTGCAAGCCCCGCCACGGCTGCGAGCGCAAACACGCGGGCAAGACCGAATTTGTTCGTCATGGGAAATCAGCCTTTCAGGCGACGGCCGGTTTGAATTTCATCGCCACGCCGTTCATGCAATAGCGCAAGCCCGTCGGCGCCGGCCCGTCATCGAACACGTGTCCCAGATGCCCGCCGCAACGCCGACAGTGGACTTCGGTGCGCGTCGCGAACAGCGTATTGTCCTCGGATGTTCCGATCGCGTTGGGCAACGGCTTCCAAAAAC
>JBGOVA010000314.1:0-3173 GCA_041477875.1 Micropepsaceae bacterium
CCGGCCCAGGCAGCCGGCAGCGGTTGGTACGTCAGTCTCACTGGCGGCGCCAACTGGATCAATGACAACGATTTCGTTGTCGGTACGCCCACTACCTCGTTCTTCAGCGGGCACACCCAAGCCGACACCGGTTTCGTTGTTGGCGGCGCCGTTGGCCTGAGCCTCGGCAACTTCATGAACGGTCTGAGAGCCGAAGTTGAAGCCGCCTATCGTGAAAACAATGTCGACGGCACTTACGGCTCCAACAGTGCCGCGACCCCGCAAACTGGAACAGTCGACTACGACCACAAAACGTTCTCTGTGCTCGCCAACGTCTGGTTCGATATCCCACTCGGCAGCGGCTTCACGCCCTACGTCGGTGGCGGTCTCGGCTGGGCGGATGCGAACGTGGAGGGCACCTTCGCGTGTAACGCCGGCGTCTGTGCGGGTTCAACGGCGGCGTTCGACAACTCGGAAGACGGCTTCGCCTGGCAACTTGGAGCCGGCGTGAACTTCGCCATCTCGCCGAATGTGCAGTTGGGTGTCGGCTACCGCTTCTTCCAGGGACCTGAGCCCTTCTTGGCAGCCCCGTTCACGACCTCGTTTACGCACGATGTGGACAACCAGAACCACGCGGCTGTGGTCACGCTTACCTTCGGAATGTAGTTTCGTTCTCGACAAGACGAAAGACCGCCTTCGCTCCGGACAGGACCGAAGGCGGTTTTGCTTTGGCCCTATCGATCGGCGAGCAACGCCGCCAGATGGTCCTTCCACAGCGCCGCCCACGTATGCGTGCCGTGGCCGTGCGTCTCTTCGCTCGCCGGGATCATCACGAACTTGCCGTGCTGCAGCCGTTTGGCCTCGCGCTCGGCGATGCCGAGTTCAGGCGGATTGATGAAATCGTCCGCCGAATTGATCCAGGTCACACGCGCCTTGATCGCCTCGAGCTTCGGCGAGGGGTTGTAGGTGCGCGACGCTCCCACCTGATAGAGCACGTCGTTGGCGTCCGCGTCCTTGATGCGATCGGCCATCGTCTGCTCGATATATTTGTCCGCCGCCTCGCGCGTCGGATACGTTTTCTGCCACAGCAGGGGCGCGCTCCCCGCGACGATCAGCAAGCTCGTGACCGTGCGCAGCGCCCGTATCGGCTGCGTCTCGTACTCGCCGCCTTTCCAGTCGGGATCGCTCGTGATCGCGTCCATCGTCATCTTGCGCCAGATCCTGTTGCGCCCGGCGATTTCGACGGGCAGGCAGGCGAGCGGCATCATCGCGTCCATGAAATCCGGATAGGTCTCACCCCACACGAACGCATGCATGCAACCCATCGACGTCCCCATGATGAGCCGCAGGTGGTCGACGTTGAGCCCCTTGGTCAAAAGCGCGTATTGCGCAGCCACCATGTCGTCGTAATCGTAGTGCGGAAACTTCGCATGCAGCCCGTCGCTCGGCTTCGACGATTTCCCGTGCCCGATCCCGTCCGGCAGGATGATGAAGTACTTCGCCGGGTCGAGCAGCCCGCCCTTCGAGAACAGAACGTCGGCGAATTGCGGCCGGTAGAACTGATGCCCGTCCCCGCCCGTGCCGTGCAGAATCATCACCGCATTCGTCACGCGCCCCTGCGCGTCGCGCTGCGGCGTGCCAAGCGTGGTGTAGTGCAACTTGAGCTCGGCCATCTTCTCGCCCGAGCGGAAGACAAAGTCGCGCGCGACATAGTCGCCCTCTTTCGCCCCGGCCGTGACGCTCTCGGCCGCTTGCGCCGTGCCCACGAGCATCAACGCAACCACCATCGCAAACAAACGCAGCATCGTCTTTCCCCTCACACCCACCGCCGCACGCGGCGCGTATAGTCGTCGAACGCCGCGCCGAATTGCCGGCGCATCTTTTCTTCCTCGAACGGGATATGCACCCAATTCGCCGTCGCGAACACCAGAACCGGCACTACGAACATCGGCAGCGACCCCGCGGTGAACGCAATCCCGAGGCTCGCGAGCACGAGTCCCAGATACATCGGATTGCGCGTCAACGCGAACGGCCCGCGCACGACGAGCTTCTTGTTCTCGGGCGACGTCGGATTGATCTCCGTCCCCTCGCGGCGGAAGAGCCCCGCCGCCCAGAACGCGCTCGCGAAGCCCGCGACGATCAGCACGACGCCGACGGGAATGCTCGTCAAGTCGACGATCGATTTCCATGGATAGAGCGCGCTCGCGGCCGATGCGGCGATGAGATAGAACAACGTCCAAACAGGCGGCGGCAGCTTGACCATCTTCGGCTCCGTATCTCTCTAGCTCGCCATTCTAGAGTCACTTCGAGCACCAATCAAAGGACACGATCCCATGCCCTGGCCCGACCCCGTCACCTTGCGCGGCCGCCACGCGACGCTCGAGCCCTTGTCCCACGCGCGCCTCGGCGAACTCGTCGAGGCCGTGAAGGACGGCGAATTGTGGAAGCTTTGGTACACGAGCGTGCCCACGCCCGATGGCATGTCGGGGGAAATCGACCGCCGCCTCGCCCTGCAGGCCAAGGGCCGCATGCTCCCCTTCGCCGTCATCGACGCGGCCGGCACATGCGCCGGCATGACGACCTACATGAACATCGACGCGGAGTATAAGCGCGTCGAAATCGGCTCGACCTGGTACGCCGAGCGCGTCCAGCGCACGCCGTTGAACACCGAATGCAAGCTGATGCTGATGACCCACGCATTCGAGACGCTCGCCTGCATCGCCGTCGAGTACCGCACCGGCTTCTTCAACCACCAAAGCCGCCGCGCCATCGAGCGTCTGGGCGCCAAGCTCGACGGCATTTTGCGCAGCCATCAACGCTACTCGAACGGCGCGCCGCGCGACACCTGCGTCTATTCGATCATCGCCGGCGAATGGCCCGCGGTGCGCGCGCACCTGAAGTTCCAACTGGAACGTAGCCGGGAATAGAAATGAGGGCAGAGAAGCGAGGAGCGAGAGGGTTTTCGTGCTCTCGCGTCTCACTCCTCTTCCCCCACTTCTCCTGGGGCCACATCGCGCGCCAACCGAACGAGGAGATCCTTCTGCTCCGACATGGGGTCGTACTCCCTGAATGCACATTGTCGCCGGTCACGCCGGTAGCCTTAGCAAATCATTAAGCTTTGTCCCTTAAGTATAGGACACCGGCCTGGAGCCTGCCGTCGAGCGCCCGCCGCGCACCTCCCGCCCTAAGCCCCC
>JBGOVA010000062.1:0-20093 GCA_041477875.1 Micropepsaceae bacterium
CCCCGCATAGGCAAAGCCGCGGCTTGCGCCGGACACCGTGCCGCGGTTCTCGAAGCCGCCCGACCACAGCGCGTCCGCGAACACCGCGTCGCCGTCGTGCGCCAAGATCGACGCCGATGCCGCATTGAACAAGCCGCCCGCGAATATGCCGCTCTCGATCGCAATGCCGCCCCGCGCGCCCTCGATGCTGCCGCGGTTGACGATGCTGCCGGTGAAACTTTCGCCGCCGATCGCGATCGCAAGTCCGGTCTCGCCGGTTATCTCGCCGCCCACGTCGTTGAGGATGCCGCCCGCGAACTCCACGCCACCACCAGGCCCGTCGAGCGAACCGATCTGGATCCCCGCCTCATCGCCCGCGATCAGCCCGTGATTCTCGATGCCGCCAGTCCAGTACGTGAAGCTGTCGGCGATGTAGACGGCGACGTTGCCGCCTTTGATCGTGCCGTCCGCCGTGTTGACCAACGCGCCCGACATCGTGCCGAAGAGCGCCGCGATTCCGTTGTCGTGCCCGTCGATCAGACCCGCGTTCACGATGTCGCCGGTCAGCGCCGCCCCTTGCGGCCCCGACCAATGGTCGTCATCGTCGCGATAGCCGAGCGCGATCGCGTTGCCGCGCGTCGACACGATCGTGCCGTTGTTGAAGATGCCGCTCTGGACGTCGGCGTCCTTGCCCAGCGTCAGCGCGCCCTGTTCGTCGCCGCCGCCCGTGATCGTGCCGTTGTTGACGAGCGCGCCGCTGATCAACCCGTGGCCGCCGATGAAGAAGCCCGGCGTTTCCTTGTGACTGTCGCCGACCTTCGCGTTGTTGACGACGTCGCCGCTCACGGTCTTCGTGACGCGAACGCATTTGCGATCACTGCCAATCGTCGTCGGATGCTCGATGTTTTGGCACATCGAATGCCGATCGTCGTCAGCCGACGCCTCGCTAACGGCGGTCGCGCCGGTTGCGAGTAAAAATGCACATGACACGAGTCTGGTCGTGACGCTGAAGCGTCCCATCGCGCGGATCCCCAAATGCCGGGCCGCCTGTGCACGCGTCGCCGCGCCACGGAGGCCTCTGCCACCCAACTGCGGTTCGCCCCCGCGCGATCGCGTTCCCCAACGCTCTCACCAGCAAACCGCAGAACCACGAACACCCATTCTGTTCGATGGTTCGCGACGACGCTTACACGCACAAATCGCCGAGCGCCATGACGAACATCCTGGCGCAGTAGGCGCCGCGAATTCTTCGCTTGATGGTTGTGCGCATTCGCTGCTTGTCGCAGCGTTCTCGACTTTTCGGCGCCCGATCGCTCCGCATTCACCGAGTGGGGACACGATGCGACCAGTGCGAGTCAGGCTCGCCGTTTGCGCCAACGCCGCCCTGCTCCAGGGTCTTATTCAAATGGCTTTGTTGGAGAAGAGGGCCCACAGCGTTGAGGTCACCGATCGGTCCAAGCGATCCACGACGGGGTTCGTCAGGGCAATATGCTCCATCGAAGCAGCGGTTGCGCGCTTCAAATGTTAGTAGCGATCGCGCGCGGAGGACATTTTTGTGCGCGCCATGGCGGAAACTCGCGTTTGCTGTGTCCTCACCGTGGGGCGGTGAGTGGCATTTCTGGGGCAAGAAGACCGTGATCAGATTTCTTGTTCGTGCTGTCGCGGCATTGTTGGTGCTGCTGGTCGCAGCCTTTATCGCCTTCGCCGCGTATATCGATCTGCCCGCACAAGTGACTGCGTTCACATCCATGACGGCGAAACTGATGTGTAGCGCCGTGTTCGTAGCCGGGCGCGACGAGAAGGTAGTGTGGAAGCAGGACTATGTGCGCCTTACGATGCCGGGCAAATCAATGGGGCTAGCGCGCCTCAACGTCGACCAAATCGAAAAGTCGGTGACTTCGACACTTGCAGGTTTCGGGTACGGCAAGGCGATCTATCGCCAAGGTATCGGCTGCACGGCCATCGTCGGGCGCAGCGAGGGCGACGTGCGGGCGCAAGGGGAAGGTGTCGCCAGCGTGTTACCACCGGCCGACGCCAACGCGCTATGGCCGGAGGGCGAAGCGACGCTTGAGACGCAGTTGCCCGCAAGTATCGACGCGGCAAAACTCAGCGCGGCGCTAAACCGCGCATTCTCCGAGCCGGACCCCGACCAGCCGCGAAAGACCCGCGCGGTCGTCGTGGTGCATCAGGGACGCATTATCACCGAGCGCTATGCACCGGGCTTCACCAAAGATACGGCGCAGATTTCACAATCTATGGCGAAGAGTGTGCTGAATGCGCTAACCGGCATTTTGGTCCGCGACGGGAAGCTTTCGCTTTATGCGCCAGCGCCGGTGCGCGAATGGGCCGATCCGAGGGATCCGCGTCATGCCATCACGCTCGACAATCTGCTCCGCATGTCGAGCGGGCTCGCGTTCGACGAGAACTACACGAGCCCGAAGTCCGACACAAACATGCAGTACACGACCGGCGACTTTGCTGCATACACTGCGGCGAAGCCTCTTGAGGCCAAGCCAGGCACGAAGTTCAACTACTCGACCGGCACCTCGAACATCATCGGCCGAATCGTGCGCGAGGCGGCGGGTCCGAATTTCAGAGACGGCTTTGCCTTCCCGCGACGCGCGCTGTTCGACCCGATCGGCATGCGCTCGGCGGTACTCGAGGTCGACGCAGCGGGCAGTTTGCAAGGCGGCAGTTTCGTCTACGCCACGGCACGCGACTATGCGCGCGTCGCGCTGCTCTTTCTTCGCGACGGCGTGTGGAACGGAACGCGCATCCTGCCCGAAGGTTGGGTCAAGTACTCGCTGACGCCGACGCCGGGATCGTTGCCGCAAAAGGGCTATGGCGCCCACTTCTGGCTCAACACGGGCGTCGACCCGAAGGTGCAGCGCTGGAAGAACGTGCCCGCCGATGCCTTCATCATGTCGGGGATTCAGGGGCAGAACGTCGTCAGCGTACCGTCGCGCGATTTGATCGTCGTTCGCTTGGGTATGACGGAATTCGACAATTGGGACGTGTCGATCCTGGTCGAAGACGTCATCGCTGCGCTCGGTGCCGACTCTTGAGGGTCACCCGCATTGGCCGCCGCATCGCCGCCGGTGGCGGTATTTTGCTTGTCCTTCTGGGGCTTGCGGGCTGGTACGCTTTCGAGCGTTATGAGGTAGGCGCTCTGATGGGCGTGTTCGCAGGCGGCACCGCGAAGTTGATGTGTTCGGGCGTTTTCGTTGCGGGCCGCAGCCCTGAGCAGGTGCGGGCGGAGGATTTCGACCGCAAGACGTCGCCGGGAAAATATCTCGCGCTTGCCACGACCGACGTGAACTTCGCCGACAAGTCGGTGACGAGTACGCTGTTCGGCCTTGTGTCGCGCACGGCCATCTTTCGTGAAGGCATCGGGTGTACCGCGGCAGAAGGCAAGACCGTCGACGAATTGCGCGCGCAGGGCAGCGGCATGCCGTCGACTCTTCCCGAACCCGACGCCAACCTGCAATGGCCGGAGGGCGACGCAACGCTCGCCAACCAATTGCCGGAAGACATCGACGCAAAGGCGCTCAACGCGGCGATCGACTTCGCGTTCGCCGAGCCTGAACCGGATGAGCCCCGTCGCACGCGCGGCGTTGTGGTCGTCCATCACGGACGAATCGTCGCCGAGCGCTATGCGCCGGGCTTCGACAAGTCGATGGCGCATCTGTCCAATTCGATGGCCAAAAGCTTTACGAATGCGTTCGTCGGCATCCTGGTCGGCCAGGGCAAGTTGAAACTGTACGAGCCGGCGCCGATCGCCGAGTGGCATGGGGCGGGCGATCCGCGCGGAAAGATCACACTCGACAATCTCATGCGCATGTCGAGCGGGCTCGAATTCGAAGAGAACTACAGCAAAATCAAGTCGGACATCACCTTCCAGTATGTCGGCGGCGACCTGGCCGGATATTGCGCAGCCAAGCCGTTGGTCGAGCCGCCGGGCACGAAGTGGCACTACTCGACCGGCACCTCGAACATTCTAGGCCGCATCGTGCGACAGGCGGCGGGCAGGACATTCAGCGAGGCGTTCTCCTTTCCGCGCCGCGCGTTGTTCGCCCCGCTGGGCATGCGCCACACGGTCATGGAGGTCGATGCGGCGGGGAATTACATCGGGGGCAGCTTCGTATTTGCGAGCGTGCGCGACTATGCGCGGCTGGGCCTGCTCTATTTACGAGATGGTGTCGCGGAGGGACGGCGCATCCTGCCGGAGGGCTGGGTCGCCTACACGGTCACCCCGACCGCGGGCTCCGACGGCCGTTACGGTGCTCAATTTTGGCTGGAGAAAAACCCGCGGCTCCCCGCCGGCACATTCGCGATGGGCGGGCATCAGGGGCAGAGCGTCGTCATCGTGCCGGCGCGGGACGCGGTGGTCGTGCGGGTGGGTTTAAGCGAATTCGACAATTGGAGCATCGACGAATTCGTGGAGCGCGCGCTCGCGGCATTGCCGAAGGACCAAGCCGCGGCGCAGAATTGAGCTCACACGGAGGATTGCAGGGATGACCCCCGAACAGCGCATGCTGATCGAGCACGAATGCGAGAAGCTGCAGAAACTCTACGGCATCTACGCCGACCAACTCGATAGCGAAAGGTTCGGCGAACTGTTCGCCGCGGACGCCTGGATCAAAGTGCCGGAACAACCTGTCTTTCGCGGCAGGGAGTCGGTGAGCGCCGGCATCAATCAGATGCGCGCGCTCGGTCTCATGTATCGGCATGTCATGACGAACAACGTCGTCAACGCGGTCGACGACAGCCATGCCGAGGGGCTGTGCTATCTGATGGCGTTCAACAGCGCGGCACCCGCGGACGAGCACGGCGCGCGTCCGATGGAGATTGCGACGACGCTGGGCGAGTACAAAGACACGTTCGTGAAGACCGAACGCGGCTGGCGCTTCCAATCGCGCGAGCTGCGGCGCGCGATGCGGCGCGCGGACGACAATATCATCGCTGCAGCGCAGGCGTTGGCGGCGAAAACAAAATAGGCTGCTTCAGTTCACCTGGCGCTCGCGGCCTTCCCAATAGGGTTTGCGCAGTTCGCGCTTGAGGATTTTCCCGGAGGCGTTGCGCGGCAATTCGGCGACGAAGTCGACGGCCTTCGGCACCTTGTAGCCGGCGATGCGCTTGCGGGCGAATTCCAAGATGCTCTGCGCGTCCTTTGGATGCCCCGCTTTCGGCACGACGACCGCCCTCACCGCCTCGCCCCACATCGTGTCTGGTACGCCGATGACCGCAACATCGGCCACGTCCGGGTGACCGAAAATCGCGCTTTCGATTTCGGCGGGATAGATGTTCTCGCCGCCGGAAACGATCATGTCCTTTACGCGGTCGTGCACGTAGACGTAACCGTCGGCGTCGAGATAGCCGGCGTCGCCCGACTTGACCCAGCCATCCGACGTGATCGTCTTCTCCGTTGCATCGGCCAAATTCCAGTAGCCGTTCATGCGCGAGGCGGAGTGCAGCCAAATCTCGCCGACCTCGCCCGTCGGCAACGGGTTGGCATCGGGGTCGCGGATCGAGAGTTTGACGCCCGGAATCGGCTTGCCCGCCGAGCGCATACGTTTCGTGCCGCTCGGGTCGTGGTCGGCGGCGGGCAAATAAGTCACCGCGCCGGCCGTCTCGGTCATGCCGTAAAGCTGCACGAAGCCGCATTTGAACGTTTCGATCGCTTGGCGCAGCAACTCGAGCGGGATGGGCGAGGCGCCGTACAGGAGCGAACTGATCGAGGAGAAATTCGTTTCCTTGCATTTGGGATGCAGCAACAGCTGATGGATCGCGGTCGGTACGAGGACCAACTTGGTGACGCGGTATTTTTCGATGATCGACAACACTTCGCCCGGGTCATATTGCGAAAGCACGATCGAGCGGGCGCCATTGTAGAGGCCGACGATTCCCCAGCCGGTACCACTGATGTGAAAAGTCGGCATCGTCACTAGGCTGACGTCGCTGGGGCCCCAATCGTTCCACGCCATGCCGGGATCGAATTCGTCCGGGTGTTCGGCGCGGTATTTGTCGTGCGCGTAGAGCGAAAAATGCGAGAGTTGGACGCCTTTCGGATGACCTGTGGTGCCGCTGGTGTACATCTGAACGATAACGTCGCCAGGGGAGACCTCGATCATTGGATCGACTGTCGATTGCTTATTCCGCCAGGCGACAAAATCTGGCCAATCGCCTTGCGGCCCGTCAACCACGATGACGTGCCGGATCTTTTTCAACTCCGGCAGAATCTCTTTGACCAGACCAATGTGGTTGCGGCCCGTGAACAAGATTTCGGCATTGGAATCGTTCAAGATGTAGGCGATTTCGGGGGGCGCCAAGCGCCAGTTGACCGAAACAAGGCAGGCGCCCGCTTTCGCAGCGCCGAACAAAACGTCGAAATAATAGTCCGAGTTCTTGTCGAGAAAAGCGACGCGCGACTTTGGCTTGATGCCGAGCGCGCGCAAGCCGTTGGCGACTTGGGTGCAGCGCTTGTCCCAATCCCGGTAGTTCGTTTCGCGACCCTCGTACATCAAGGCCACGTCATTCGGCCGATGTTTGGCGTGATAGCGCGGCGCATCGGCGAGCGTGCGGATCTCCGGAACGTAGGTCATGAGCGGCCTCCTCGACGTCAGTCGAATTCTATTCCGCAGCGGCGAGCATCATTCGTGGGGCTGGACGACCGCGACGCGTCGGCGCGGCGCGGCCACTTTCGGCTTGGCCTTGCAGTATGTCGCGGCAAAGCCTTCGTCCGCGGATGAAGTGCTTTTCCAGCGTGCTGACGGAGAGGCCGAGCCGTTCGGACATTTCCTTATACGAAAGTTCGTCGACGACGCGAAGTGCCAACGTCTCGCGGCAGCGCTGCGGCAAGCTATTGAATGCCACGCGACAAGCCTGAGCCTCTTCGTCGACAATCATCTGTTCTTCAGCTGTGGGTACATCGTGCACCGGCTCGGCGCTGACTGAGGCCACATCGGCGCAACAGTTGCGCGGATTGCGCAAATGATTGAGCGCGAGGTTGTAGGCCGTTTTGAACAGCACGGCGCGTGGCGAGCGCACGAGGCCCAGTTCCATAGCGCGCCAGACGCGCAAAAACGCATCCTGCACGATGTCTTCGGCATCGCTTGGCGAACGCACGACGCGGCGAATGATCGTCAGCAGCATTCTTAGGTCGCGGCAATAGAGTTCTTGCAACGAAGCCGCGTTGGATGTGCGCGTGTTTTTGACGCTCTCCACAGAAGGTGCGGCGTCGAAAAAGGACTCGGCCGCGATGGAGACCGGTGGGTAACCGGTTGGAACTCGCTCCTGCGGCCGGACCTCAAGCCACATCCTAGGCTTCCCCCTGCAGCCCTTTGTTTCAGGGCCTTTGTTGCGCTTCAGCGTTCTGTGCGCGAAACACTTCTCGTCTTGCGAATAGCAACTTCCTGGTGATATGTTGACTCGCAAGTCGACTGTTCGACCCGATGGTCGGCAATTGTCTTGCAACTGTCAAGAGCCCGCGGAGGAGGACCGCTTGGAAGACCATAGAAGTCGGGCGACCGTGGTCGACCGCGACGCGGAAACGGCGGAGCGTAAAGGGAACGGTCGGGTGCAAAAACGCGCTTGGGGCTTTGACATCCAGAACCGGAACGAACAGTTCCGGCTGAAACGCCGGGTGGTCATAGAGACCGCGGCGCGCACGTTTAACCAACGCGGCTTCTACAAGACGACGCTGGCCGACATCGCCGAAGAGCTGCACATCGCAAAGCCCACGATCTACCACTACTTCAAAAACAAGGACGAGATCCTGTTCGAGTGCCATCGCATCGGCATCGAGCAGATCACCGGCGAGCCGCTGCCGCAGGGCGTGGATGGCGCCGAGCAACTCAGGGAATTCATCCAGCGCTACGTGCGCATGGTGGTGAGCGATTTCGGCACCTGTCTGGTGCTGACCGGTACAATCGCTCTCGAGCCGGAAAACCGCGATCTGGTGCGCAAGGGCCGCAAAGAGATCGACAACATCCTGCGCGAGATCATTGCGCGCGGCATCGGCGACGGTTCGATCGTTGCCTGCGATCCGAAGGTCACGGCGAGCTTCATCTTCGGCCAGATGAACTGGATTCCTTATTGGTATCACAGCGACGGCGAGATCAGCGTCGACGATCTGGCCGCGCGCGAAGTCGAATTCGTTATGCGCAGTCTTGCGCGCGGCGAACGATGAGCGATTGAATAGTTGGTGGCGGATCGGCGCTAGGCGCGTGTCTTAGGGTGCAACGGCAAAAAAATGCGGTCCAGGCCGAAACGGCGACAAGGATCGGGAGGACAAAATGGAAATCGGGAACTGGAAATCCGTCGCGGGTATGACGGAAACGTATCGCAAGGCGCGCGAACTCGGCCTTGAAAGCAACATAGCGGAATACGAAGCATTCGGTTTCACGGTCATCGACCCGGAAAAGACCGGTGCGCCGAAGGATTTCGGCAGACGCCTGCTCGACGTGACGATGAGCATCGCGGACAAGGAAGACCGCGCGGCCGTCGGCCTCAACAAGCACGAGAATCGCCCGGCCTACGGCCGCCAGCTGTTTCAGCTTCTGGCCAAAGATCCGATCTACATGGACGCGATGATGAACCCCGTGGTGCAGACCATGGGCAAGTACATGATGGGCAATTCGATGCGGCTGCTCAGCATGGTCGCCTTCGTCAAAGACGGCGTGGCGCGCTCGACGCACGTGCACACCGATTCAGTCGGCGTGCCTTCGCCCCTGCCCGCTTACGGCAGCGTGTGCAACATCAGCTGGATTCTGACCGACTACACGAAGGAAAAGGGTTCGCTGTGTTTCGTGCCGGGAAGCCACCGTTTTTGCCGGCATCCGACCGATGTCGACCAGCCGAAATTCATGGGCGGCACGGGAGACGATGATCTCTACGTGCCGTTGACCGCCAAGCCGGGTTCGCTCGCCCTCTTCCACGGCAATATGTGGCATGGATCCTATCCGAAGACGACCGACGAACTTCGCGTTCATATCGTCGTCGGTTTTTGCCGCAACTATTACAATCCGGCCGAGAGCTACGCCGACCTCGACGAGGCGATCGTGAAACGTGGCGGCCCGGATTTCGCGCGGCAAGTCGGCCGCATGGCGTGGCAAGGCTATGGCGCGGCCGGACCCGATCTTGAAAAACTGATGTCGGTGCGCCCGGCCTATCAGACGCAATACGGCTGATCGGAGGCGGCCCGCACATGAGTCGGAAAATCGAATTCGCAAGTCCGGAATGGCTCGCCGCGCTGAAAGCGTTGATCCTGCGCTATATGGAGAAGGCAGGCCCGGGTATCACGCTCAGCATCTGCGAGGTCTTCACCGGCGTTCCCAAGCACCTCGACAAGCACGGGAACGGCATCATCTCGTGGTATTGCCGCATCGCCGACGGAAAGCTCACCTTCGAAGAGGGCGAGATTCCGGACGCCGACATCAAGTCCGTGTGCGACTACACATTCATCCTGCCGTTCGCGCGCATGAAGGTCGAGCCGTCGACCATGGCCGAATACGAGAAGATGCAGGCCGAAGGCGTGCGGGCGGGAAAGCTGAAGCGCGAAGGCGATCGCAGCAAAGTGCCGCCGGCGTTCTACGGCATGCACAACGAATTGGCCGAAATCACCGCCTGAAGGAGCCATCTCGATGACCTCGCAGCCGATCGTTTATGAGAAGCCGGAACCCGGCATCGCGCGCATCTGGCTCAACCGCCCGGAAGCGGCCAACGCGCAGGACACGCAGTTTCTCTATGAGTTGAGCGCGGCGCTGGATCGCGGCGCGCGCGAAGACGACGTGCGCGTGATCATCGTGGCGGCGAAGGGCAAACACTTCTCGGCCGGCCACGACGTGCGAGAGCGCAATCATCACGAAACGCAAGATCGCTACACACCGATCGGCAATTCCAATCAACATCATCGGGCCGGCGCCGAAGGGCGCATGTCGCGCGAGGAGGAGCTTTATACCGGCCTGTCGGAGCGCTGGCGCAACTTGCCGAAGCCCACGATCGCGGCGGTGCACGGCAAGTGCGTGTCGGGCGGCCTTTTGTTGTGCTGGCCATGCGACCTCATCATCGCGAGCGACGACGCGCAGTTCCAAGAGGTCACCGTTGCGATGGGGATTGCGGGCGTCGAATGGTTCGCGCATCCGTGGGAAATGGGCGCGCGCAAGGCCAAAGAGATGCTGATGACCGGCGCCCCGATCGGCGCGGAAGAAGCCCGCCAGCTCGGCATGGTCAACAAAGTCGTGCCGCGCGATCAGCTTGAAGCGGCGACGCTCGAGATGGCTCGTACGATCGCGCGCCAGCCAACATTCGCAACCAAGATGGCCAAGATGGCGGTCAATGCGGCGCAAGACGCGGCAGGGCGGCATGCGGCCATGCAAGTCGCCTTCGCGCTCCATCACTTGGGTCACGCGCATTGGATGGAGGTCAGCGGCGTGCCTGTTCACGCGGAGGGCATCCATTCGAGCGTGAAGAAGAGCTACGCGCCGGGCGATGAGCCCTTCCGCGCGCCCAGGCCGAAACTCGTCGGCGAATAATCGCAACACCGGGGAGCGAGACATGACCCAAGTCGAAACCGTCAGCCCAGGCATCAAGCTCTCGCCGCAATGGATGGCGTTGGCGCGGGTTGCCGGTGGGATCGCTCTCGCGGCGTCGAGCGGCGTCATCGCCACGCTTGCCTTTCCCGCTTACGAAATCTGGCCGCTGATCTTCGTCGCCTTCATTCCGCTCGCGATCGCGCAGCACCGCGTCCTCCCCATCGCATGGTCGCCGCTCGTGCCCGGTGTCACGGTCGGCGCCTATTTCTCCGGTCAACTCTCGGCGGGCCTAGCCGACGGTAACGTCGCTTGGTTCATCCAGCTGTGGCCCGTTTATGTGATGGTCCTGATTGCGCTGCTGTGCTGGCCAGGGCGCCGGTTCCATGCGCGTACCGGGTATCGGTGGCTTGCGATCTCGTTTCCCCTCGCGTGGACCGCGATCGACGCGGCACGCGCGTTCTCCGGCGTTGATGTGCTCGCCGGAACGTGGGGCAATGTTGCCTATGCGCTTTACGAGCAAGCATGGCTGCTGCAACCACTTTCGATCTTCGGCATTTTCGGCGCGGAACTGCTGATCCTCGTCATCAACTTTGCACTGGCTTACGCCGCCATCGCGGCGCTCGATCGGGCTTGGCCGCCGAGCGATGTGCCAGCAATCGACATGTCCGTCGCACTGCGCACCCTTGCGGCCGTTGCGCTCGTAGCGGCCGGATGGGTGGCGCTTTCGCTGATCCTGTTTGACCCGCAGCCCGGAACACTGCGGGTGGCGACGGTGCAATCGAATGCGCCGATCGACGCGGAAGAAGAGCTTCAGCGGGTGATGACCGCCACGCGCGAACTGGGGGCCAAGGGCGCAAAGATCGTCGTGTGGCGCGAGGGTGGATTGAAGTTCGATCCGCTGCACGAGCGCACCGACATGCTCAAGACACTCGCGCGGGAAAGCGGCGCCTATCTCGCTATCGGCTATCGCATCAACGAGGCAAACGGCTTGCGGCGCAACGAAGCGGTTGTGTTCTCACCGACGGGCGAGACCTACGGGCCCTATGGCAAGTCGCATCCGGGACGCTTTGCCGGCGATCAGAGCGACACCGGCGGAACCTACAAGGTCTACGATACGGCGCTCGGGCGCATCGCGACGATCATTTGCTATGACCTCGACTTCACCGACACCGCGCGCGAGATGGCGCGGCGCGGCGCGAAATTCATCGCCGTGCCGTCGAACGACGTGCCGGCGATCGCGACGACGCATTACACCCACCTGGTCTTCCGCGCGATAGAGAACGGTCTACCGCTGGCCAAGGCCGACAGCCTGTTCGACACGGCGATCATCGATCCGAGCGGACGCATCCTGGCGCGCAACGTCAACAACGTGACGATGGCCGAAGCGAAGGCGATCGTCGAAGCGCGCAGTTTGCCGACGCAGACGCTGATCGCCGACGTGCCGCTGGGCCACGGCGACACTCTTTCTGTGCGCTTTGGCGATTGGATCGGGTGGGTTGCGATTGTCCTAGCGCTGGCCGGTGTGGGGCTGCGGTTCATGCCGACGACCCCACGTCGAGGCTGAGCCGGCGTTCAACGCCAGCGTCAAGGGGGCGGCTTCATGACCATGCGTGTCCTCCTTGCTCTGTTCACGGCGGTTGGCATTGTCGCTGTTGCGTCATGCGCAGAGGCGAAGTCCGCAGACAGCACTGCGCCGCGCGCCGAGATCATCTGGGATGTCTGGGGCGTTCCCCATATCTTTGCCAAGGCGGACGAGGATTTGTTCTACGCGCTCGGTTGGGCGTCGATGCACAACCACGCGGCGGTGATGCTGCGGCTCTACGGACAGGCGCGCGGGCGGGCCGCGGAGTACTGGGGCGAGAGCTGGCTTTCTTCCGATCAGCAAGTTCGCACCTTGCGCATTCCGCAGCGGGCGGACGCTGCGCTTGCGGCGCAAGCGCCGGCGTTTCGCGAAAAGCTTGAAGCCTTTGCGGACGGCGTCAACGCGTTTGCGGCGGCGCATCCTGAGAAAGTCGACGCGGAACTCGCGCAAGTTTTGCCCGTCGGCGCGGTCGATCTTTTGGCGCATCAGCAACGATCGGGCGTGCTGCCCTTCGCGCTCGCCGCGATGGGTGAAACAGCGAATGCCTGGAATTCGCACGGCTCGAACGCATGGGCGCTAGCCCCCGTGCGTACGAAGACCGGCCACGCGATGCTCGTCATGAACCCGCACATCCCGTGGGGCGAGGCGGCATTCGGCGGCTTGTTCCGCGTGTTCGAGGTCGACCTGAAGTCGCCGAGCATCAATTTTTACGGCGCGGTTCAAGTCGGTAATCCCGTTCCGAGCGGCGGTTTCAACGAACACCTGGGTTACACGCATACCGTCAACACGCTCGACGACACCGATGTTTACGCCTTGACGTTGGCCGAAGGCGGCTACCGCTTCGACGGACAGATCGCCAAATTCGACGAAAGCCAAGAGACGATCCCCGTGCGGACGAAAGATGGTGGCTTTTCCGAGCGCCCCCTCACAGTGCGCTGGTCGGTGCATGGACCGGTGATGGCCGAGGCAAAGGGACAAGCCCTCGCGCTACGCCTGGGCGGGATCGACCAACCGCTCCAGTTGCAGCAGTTTTGGGACATGGCCTGCGCCCGTAATTTCGCGGCGTGGCGCGACGCGGTGGCCCGGCTGCAGATTCCGAAATCGAACCTGGTTTATGCCGACGCAAAGGGTCACATCTTCTACTTGGCGGGCGGACGAATTCCGAATCGCGGCAGCGGCGACTACACGTTTTGGTCGGGCATCGTTCCGGGCGACAGTTCTGCGACGCTGTGGACGAAGACGCTGCCGATGACGGCACTGCCGCAAGCCGTCGATCCGCCGTCGGGCTGGCTGCAGAACGCCAACGACCCGCCGTGGTCGGTGACGGATCCACCGGCGTTTTCGCCCAAAGACTTTCCGACTTGGATGTCGCCGCGCACCATGTCGTTTCGCGCGCAGCGCTCGACGGAAATGATCACGCACGAGAAATTCGATCTCGACGCGCTGGCGGCGGCGAAGCTCTCGACGCGATCCGAACTCGCCGACCGCATTCTCGACGACCTTTTGCCGGCGGCGCGCACGACGGGCAGCGATCGCGCGCAGCGCGCGGCCGACGTGCTCGCAGCGTGGGATCGCACCGCCGATGCCGCCAGCCGCGGCGCGGTACTGTTCTTTGCGTGGGCCGACAAGTTCTTGGCCAAGCCGGACTTCGCCCAACCCTGGTCGGCCGACCTGGCGCTTGCTACTCCGGACGGTCTTGCCGATCCCGCAGCGGCGGTTGCGATGCTTGATGCCGCGGCCGGCGAAGTCGAGGCGAACTACGGCAAGCTCGACGTCGCATTCGGCGAGATCTACCGCCTGCGGTGGCGCAACGGCATCGACCTGCCCGCAAACGGCGCCTCGGGAAAGTACGGCATCTTCCGCGTTACCGAGTATCAGCCCGATCCCGCCGGCAAACGCCACGCTGTCCAAGGCGATTCATTTGTCGCGCTCATGGAGTTTGGCCATCCGGTGCGCGCGAAAGTGCTCGTCTCTTACGGCAATGCGAGCGATCCGGCGTCGCCGCATGACGGCGACCAGCTGCGCCTCTATTCCGAAAAGCGGTTGCGCCCAGTTTGGCGAACGCGGCCTGAGATCGAAGCACACGTTGAAGCGCGCGAAGTCTTGCGCTGATCACAATTTCGGATTCTTGTCCGCCCAAGGCTGCGCGCGTTCGAGCTGGGCCGCGAGACTGAACAGCAATTCTTCGGCACCGTAGCGCGCCGCGAAATGAAGACCGACCGGCAAGCCTTGCGCGGTCCAATGCAGTGGGACCGACATCGCCGGCTGGCCGGTCGCGTTGAAGATCTGACAATAGGGCGAGTAGGTTCTGACCACTTCGACGAAGGTTTCGGGATTTCTTGTGTTTGTGTCCGCGACGCCGAGCGCGATCGGCGGCTTGGCCAGGACGGGCGTCAGCAACATGTCGTAACGTTCGAAGAACGGCGCGACTTGGCGGCTCACGCTGTGAAGCGTCCGCATGGCGGCGGCATAATCAGCCGCGCTCGCCGCTTTTCCCGCTTCGTGACAAAGCCAGGTGATGGGTTCGAGTTCATCGGCAGCAGGTGGGCGACCGCGCGCCGCGCAAGCAGCGTCGACCGTGGCGCGGATGTTCGCGCAAATGACCGTGGCCGCCGCCAAGCGCATGTCCTCGAAGGCATAGTCGGGGTAGGCCTCTTCGACGTGGTGACCGAGGGACTCGCACAAACGTGCCGTGGCGCGTGTGGCCGCAACGCATTCGGAATCAACGGGCACGCCGTTCGGCGTGCGATCGAAAACGGCGATCTTCAATTTTCCCGGCTCGCGCGTTGTCGCCGAGAGAAAACTCTGCGTTGGCGGCTGCGCGCTGTAGGGATCGCCGACGGCGGGTCCCGATGAAATGTCCAGCAGAAGCGCGCTGTCGCGGACACTGCGCGTGACGGCATGCTGCGTGCTCAAGCCGCCCCAACCCTCGCCTGCGGGTGCCACGGAAATGCGTCCGCGCGTGGGCTTCAAACCGAATATGCCGCAGCATGATGCCGGAATTCTGATCGAACCACCCCCATCGGACGCGTGAGCGACAGGGACCATGCGCGCGGTGACGGCCGCCGCCGAGCCGCCGCTCGAGCCGCCCGCGGAGCGCGCTCCGTCCCATGGATTGCGCGTCGGACCGAACAACGTCGGCTCGGTCGAAAGGTTGAGACCGAATTCCGGTGTGTTGGATTTTCCCAAGAGGACAAGACCAGCACCGCGATACCGACGCACCGTGTCGCTGTCAGTTTCGGCGGGCGTGTTTGCGAGCAGACGCGAGCCCGCCGTCGTCGGCACGCCCTTCATCGCGGCCGTGATGTCTTTGATCAGCATCGGAACGCCAGAGAGCGGGCCGGCGGGCAAGCCGTTTTTTACTGCCGTACGCGCTTGGTCATAGAGTTTCGTGACAACGGCGTTGAGTTTGGGATTCAACGCCTCGATCCGGCCGATGGACGCTTCGAGCAGTTCGAGCGCCGAAATTTTCTTTCGCGCCACCAGATCCGCCAGTCCGACCGCGTCGAAGCCTTCGAACTCAGTCATGGCGGGCCCACCTTTTCTCGCGAATTCTACCCCATGAGACACAGCCGCCGGATGTACCCGCCAGGCCGGACCGGCCTTTTTCGTCGGGGCGCTGGCGGTCCTTGTGGCCCTGGCTCAACAACGTGCCGAAATACAACCAAAACGCGCTGAATCGTAGAGGGTTCGGGGGTTCGTGGTGTCTTCGCTCTGAGGTCGGTGTGCGTTCGACGCACCACCTGGCGGGTAGGCGAGCATGCCCAAATAAGGCGTGCGAGGGGAGCAAGAGCGGTGATGAGAAGCGTATTTGGGGAAAGGGCCAGATTCGGCCGGGCCGGCCAGTTGAGGTTTTCGCTGTCGGCTTTGCTGGTGAGTTCGGCGTCCGTGCTGGCGTTGACGACGGGGGCCGCGATGGCGTCGGATGCACCGAAGATTGGCGCGCATCCAAAGGCCGCGACCGCGCAAGCGTCTGCGGAGTCCAAGAGCAAGGCAAGGGCCACCGCCGCAGCGAACACGATCACACCCATCGTGACCGCCGACGCGGCGCCGACAGCGCCGCCGAGCACGGGCGCGCCGGTGCCTGCGCCGGCAGCAACTGGAGCACCACCCGCGGCAGATTCGGCCGCCGCAAACGACAAGGTCGAACGCGTGGTCGTGACCGCACAGAAGCGCAAAGAACAGAATATCAAAGTGCCGATCGCAGTGACCTCGCTCGGCGGGGAGAGATTCAAAGGCGTCACGGGCAGCTATCTCACCGATCTCGGCAACAAAGTGCCGAACGTCATCTTGTCGTACGGCTCACTGTCGCCGGGTATCATCATCCGCGGGATCTCATCGCAGAGCGGCGCCAACGCCGGATTCCCGCCGGCAGTCGGCGTCTATGTGAACGACGTCTATCAAGGGCGCGATGCGACATTCAACACGATCCTGAGCGATATCGACCGCATCGAAGTGTTGCGCGGACCGCAGGGCACGCTCTACGGCAAGAACACGATCGCTGGCACGATCAACATCATCACGCACAAGCCGTCGAACGAATTCGAAGCCTACGGCGACGTGACCTTCGGCAACTACGACTATTTTCAAGCCAGAGGCACGGTCAGTGGCGCCATCGTCGAGGACAAGCTGATGGTGCGCATCACCGGCGCGCATGCCCAGCGCGACGGATTCTTGAAGAACACGTTCACCGGCGAAGACCTGAACGATCTCGGCGCCAACGGGGGGCGCATCACGGTGGTTTCAAACCTGTCGGACAAGGTCTCGCTGGAATTCGGCGCGGACTACTTCCGACAGTCAGATACCTCCGCGCTCGAAACGGGCCCCCTTCCGCCGAACCCGATCTATGCGCCGCTCGCACCGCAAAGTTTCACGGACCGCGTCGTGCAGCTGAACTCACCCGAGTTCGCGGAGCGCGAGCTCTACGGCGTGTACGGCCGCCTCAATTGGGACCTGGGCGGCGTGGCTCTGACGTCAATCACGTCCTATGGCCAATTCCGCACGGAATTCCACGATGATTCCGACGGTACGCCACTCGATTCGTTCGACGTCGGGCGTGAAGAGAACTCCGAGAATTTCAGCGACGAGCTGCGCTTGACGTCCAACACCGAGGGTCCGCTTTCGTGGATCTTGGGGTTCTACTACTACGGCGAGAACACTGAGAACATCCGCAACATTCATGTGGGCCCGGTGTTCGACAACGTGCTTCTGGGCGCTAATTTCGGCGCGCTGTTCGGACCGGAAGCGGCCCTCACGCAGTCGACGATCGAGGGGACGAGCTATGCGTTCTTCGCCAACGGCACGTGGTCGTTGCGCGAGGACTTACGGCTCGAGGCCGGCTTGCGCTGGACGCACGAAGAGAAGGATTTCTTCTATCACCAATTCAAGACCTTGGTGACGCCGGTGAGTTTGGTCGGCGCGTTCGTGGTCCCGATCGGCCCGCGCACGTCGTCTCTCGACGAGAGTGAGTGGACCGGCGACATCAGCTTGAGCTACGATTTTTCGAAAGATGCTACCGGCTATGCCAAGTTCAGCCGCGGCTACAAAGCAGGCGGATTCCAGACCGACGTGATCTCGCCGCCTTCGCCGCCGACAATCGCGCTCGAATTCAATCCGGAATTCGTGAACAACTATGAAGTCGGGCTCAAGACCTATTGGTACAACGACCGCCTGTCGCTCAACATTGCGGCGTTCTACCTCGACTTCTCCGACAAGCAAGAGCAGGTCTTCACGGGCACCTCGTTCCTCATCAGCAACGCGGCGAGCGCGACGAGCAAAGGTATCGAGATCGAGCTGTTGGCGAAGCCCCTCGACGGTATGACCGTGGACTTCAACTTGGGCCTGCTCGACGCGAAATACGAACACTTCCCGAATGCGGGCGGCCTCGGCATCGACTTCGACGGCAACAAGCTCGTCGCGGCACCGGACACGGCCGGCAGCTTCGGCGTCCAGTACGTGACGCCGTTCATGAGTTGGTCGGGCGTCGAATTCTATGCCCGCGGCGATATCAACTATCGCGGCTCGCTGTTCACGACCACCTCGAACGATCCACGCCTGGAGCAAGATGCATTCACCACCATCGATGCTCGCATCGGGCTTCAAGGCGACGCGGGGGATTGGGGTATCTATCTGTGGGGCCGCAACCTGGGTGATGAAACCGTGCTCGGCGGCGGCAACGTCTTTCCATTCCCGGCGGGAACGTTCACAACAAGGAGCATTAACATCGATCGGACCTACGGCGTCGAGCTGCGCAAAGCGTTCTAGAGCGATCGGGTCAGCGGGGGCGGTGATCTGAGCGACAAGTGCCACTGACCGAAGGCCGGGAACGTGCCATGTTCCCGGCCGCCGGGATCGAACAGAGGAACAAATGATCCGCTCGCCCCACTATACCGAGGAGCACGAAATCTTCCGCCACAACGTGCGGCGGTTTCTCGAACGCGAATGCCTGCCCCATCGCGAAGCCTGGCAAAAGGACGGCAAGGTTCCGCGCGAGGTGTGGCGCAAGATGGGAGACGCCGGATTTCTGTGCACAAAAATGAAACCGGAATACGGCGGCGGCGGCGGCAATCTTTATCATTGCCTCGTCATCATGGAGGAGCAGACGCGCATCTGTTTCAACGAGCTCGCGTTCTATCTGCATAGCGACATCATCGCGCCCTATATCGAACTTTACGGAACAGACGATCAGAAGCAGCGCTTCCTGCCGCGCATGGCGAAGGGCGAACTCGTCGCCGCGATCGCGATGACCGAACCTAGTGCCGGCAGCGACCTGCAGGCCATCCGCACCACGGCACGGCGCGACGGCAACGGCTATCGGATCAAGGGCCAGAAAGTTTTCATTTCGAACGGCCAGGTTGCCGACCTGATCGTCGTGGCGGCGAAGACCGATCCCGACGCCGGCGCCAAGGGCATGAGCCTGTTCCTTCTCGAGACGGAGAAGGCGCAAGGTTTTCACCGCGGGCGCAATCTGAAGAAGATCGGTTGCAAAGCCCAGGATTCCTCGGAGCTGTTCTTCGACGACGTGCCGGTGCCGCCGGAGAATTTATTGGGCGGCACGGAAGGGCGCGGGTTTTACCAGCTCGTCACGCGCCTGCCCGAAGAGCGGCTGATCATGGCGATGTCGGCCGTCGCCAATATGGAGGAGGGCGTCAAGGAAACCGCGGCCTATGTCAAGGAACGCCGGGCCTTCGGCAAGCCGCTCGCCGAATTCCAGAACACGCGGTTCAAACTCGCGGAGTGCAAAACCAAGGCGCTCCTGGGGCGCGCGCTGCTCGAACATTCGATCGACGCCTTCATCGACGGCAAGTTCGATGCAACCCAAGGCGCGATGGTCAAATGGTGGACGACAGAGAAACAGCATGAGGTGCTTGACGAGTGCCTGCAGCTCTTCGGCGGCTACGGCTACATGACCGAATATCCGATCGCGCGTCGCTATGCCGACGGCCGATTGGGGCGGATCGCGGGCGGTACGAACGAGATCATGAAAGATCTGATCGGACGGGCGCTGTGAGCGGGCTCGGCTTTTCCTCCGCGCTGACCTTTACCGCGGAACATCAGATTTTTCGCAAGCAAGCGCGGCGGTTTTACGAAACGGAGTGCGTGCCGCAGCAAGAGAAGTGGGCGGACGCGGGCATGGCGCCCAGGGCAATCTGGCGCCGCGCGGGTGAGCTTGGCTTCTTGTGTCCCCGCGTTCCGGCGAGCTTCGGCGGCGCGGGCGCCGATTTCCTCTACAGCGTCATCCTGCTCGACGAGCAGGCGCGCTCGGGGTCTATCGCACCGGTGATGTCGCTGCACAGCGACGTCGTTGCGCCTTATCTCGAGCGCTATGGCAGCGAGGCGCAGAAGCGACGCTTCTTGCCGCGCATGGTAACCGGCGAATGCGTCGGCGCCATCGCGATGACCGAACCCGGCGCGGGCAGCGATCTTCAAGGTATGACGACGACGGCGCGGCGCGACGGCGGAGACTACGTCCTTCGTGGTCAGAAGACGTTCATCACCAA
>JBGOVA010000203.1:0-7513 GCA_041477875.1 Micropepsaceae bacterium
ACCGCGCCGCCGGCTGGTGGACCCCAGCGCTTACGATCTCTATCTGAAGGCGCGCCTTTTCCAACGCGATTTCGGCAACGAAGGTTTGCGCAGCGCGGCAACGCTCCTCGAACAAGCCGTCGGCATCGCGCCCGACTTCGCTGAAGCATGGGCCGAACTCGGCGCCGCGCGCGCCTTCCAGCTGCCGCGCACGCGCGACACGATCGGCGAGCCCGCGCACGACGCGGCGCTAGCGGCGGCGAACCGCGCGCTTGCGCTAGACAAGACTTGCGCCGGCGGCTACCGCACTTTGGCGATGCTAAAGCCCGCGTTTTCGGAGCACGCCGAAAAGCTGCGCCTGATCGAAGCGGCGCTCGCCTTGGCGCCGAGCGACCCCGTGATCGCGAGCGCCGCCGGCGGCGCCGTGCTGTCGGTGGGTCGCTACAGGGAAGCCGCGGCACACTATGCGCGCGCTGCCGATCTGGAGCCGATGTCGCCGTTCTTGCTCGCCCACGTCGAATACTTTCGTGCGGGCATGGGGCAGGTGGAGCAATCTCTGTCAGCTTTGGACGAACTTCGCCGGCGATTCCGCGGCTCGCCGTATGTTGCGATCCTGCAGAGCCTGGTCCTCATCTATTCCGAACGGTTCGACGACGCCGAGCAACTATTGCTGAACGAGCCCGAAGCGTTTGCCGTACTCGGCCAACGGCGGCGCGAGGTCTACGCGCAGCATCTGGCCATCATGCGCGCGCTGCCGGCTGATCGCGAGGCGATGGCTCGTGCGCTGCTCGACCCCGCGTCGTCCCCGGTCTTGGCCTTGAACGACTGCTCGGCCGCGGCTTTCGCCGGCTGCACCGATACCGCCTATGCGCGCCTCTTCGAAGCGTTCGCGACCGGCCGCGACATCGCACAGGCGCCCGACGACGTCGGCGGCGGGGCCGTTCGCGCCTACGTGCTGTGCGGCGTCTTCTTCATCAACGCCACCGCTTTCCGCGCCGACAAACGCTTCCCCCGCTTCTGCCGCGAAGCCGGCCTCATCGCCCATTGGCGCGCGACCAACCAATGGCCCGACTGCGCGGGTGAGGTGCCTTACGACTTCAAAGGCGAATGCGAAATGGCACTGCGTGAAGCCGCCCCAGTTGGGGCAAGAGCTGGCGGGCGGTAGCTTCTGCGCAGATGGTAGGTCGTTTTGAGGACAACAAGAATTGAAGCGACGTACAGCGTCCCCGCCTCCACACTTTGGCGACATGTCGTGCGTTACGAGGCACTCGAAGCGATGATGAGCGGGCCGCTCGTGCGCGTGGCCTGCCCCGCCGGCGAGGAGCAGGTGGGGGATGACGTCGTGCTCGTCTTCAGGCTTTTCGGTGTCGTGCCGGTCGGGCGGTGGCGGCTTAAGGTCGTCGCGCGCGACGACGCGCGCCGGCGGCTGGCGTCCGAGGAAAGCGGGACGTTCGTGCGGACGTGGCGGCATGAGGTCGTGATCGAGGCGCTCGATGACGGCCGCTCGCGGCTCACCGATACGATCGAGATCGATGCGGGGGTGCTGACGCCGCTCGTCGCGCGGTTTGCGCGGCGGGAGTACGCGCGGCGGCATCGGCTTCGCAAGCGGATGGTGGAGAAGAGCGCGAACGCCGCCAAAAATCGTCATGGCCGGGCCTGACCTGGCCACCCAGTGCGCGCACGTCCGTGCGCGCTATAGAACCTGATTTGAGTCCGCCGCGCTGCCTCGCGGCACGCTGGGCGGCCGGGTCAGGCCCACGGCTGTCCGGTTGAGTTCGAGCCGGTGGAACGGGAACTCAATTATCGCACCGATTTGCTCGCCGCCGTCACTGTCAGGGACCCCAATTCCAAAAAAAAGATCGTCATGGCCGGGCTTGACCCGGCCACCCAGCCGCCTCGCGTCCGCGAGGCGACGAGACCTCTGTTTTCTGAGGCAGGAGTCATTCCGTCGCGTGGACACGCGACGCGCTGGGTGGCCGGGTCGCGCTTCGCTTGCCCGGCCATGACGGATATTTTGTTCTTGAACTCAACCGGACAGCCCTGGGTCAGGCCCGGCCATGACGAAGATTTTGGGTTTGCGGTCCCCTTCGCCGCGCGCGATGCAAGGTCGAGCGAAGCCACCGCGCGGCACTTTGCTGGTCGCGCCGTGTGTGAGGCTTTGCTATAAGATGAGTCAGTCGGCGCGCGGGTCTTGCATCTCGCGCGCCGCATCCGTTTGAGGGCTTGCGATGTGCAACAAAGTTGCGGTTTCGTTGCGGGAGAAATGGCTAAAATCTGCCAATGTTGCACTATTGCGGGTTGAGAGGGGGGTGCCATTCTCAGTCGCATCTGAGGGTGCACCGCAGCAAAATGCGCGCCCTGTCCTTCTTCTCTTTTCCACCGCCATCACAGATGAGGTCATGTGTCATGGACGTTCGCGCCGCCGTTGCGCTTGAAGCGGGCAAGCCGCTCGTCATCGAGACCGTGCAACTCGAGGGTCCCAAGCGCGGCGAGGTGTTGGTCGAGCTCAAGGCGACCGGCATCTGCCATACCGACAAGTTCACGCTCTCCGGCGAAGATCCGGAAGGGATGTTCCCGGCGATCCTGGGGCATGAAGGCGCGGGGATCGTGCGCGAGGTCGGCGCGGGCGTGACGTCGGTCGCCGCCGGCGATCACGTCATCCCGCTCTACACGCCCGAGTGCCGCGAGTGCGACTACTGCCTCAGCCGCAAAACGAATCTCTGCCAGAAGATCCGCATCACGCAGGGCAAGGGCATGATGCCCGACGGGACGAGCCGGTTTTCGCTCAAGGGCAAGCCCGTGCTGCACTACATGGGCTGTTCGACGTTTTCGAATTTCACCGTGCTGCCCGAGATCGCGCTCGCGAAGGTACGCAAGGACGCGCCGTTCGACACGATCTGCTACATCGGCTGCGGCGTGACGACGGGCATCGGCGCGGTGATCTTCACGGCGAAGGTCGAGCCCGGTGCGAACGTCGTCGTGTTCGGCTTGGGCGGGATCGGGCTCAACGTCATTCAAGGCGCGCGACTTGCGGGCGCGGACATGATCGTCGGCGTCGACGTCAACCCCGCGCGCGAGGCCTTGGGCCGGCGCTTCGGCATGACGCATTTCGTCAACCCGAAAAGCGTGAAAGGCGATCTGGTCGCGCATCTCGTGGAGCTGACGAAGGGCGGCGCGGATTACAGTTTCGAATGCGTCGGCAACACGAGCCTGATGCGCCAGGCGCTCGAGTGCTGTCACAAGGGCTGGGGCAAGTCGACGATCATCGGCGTGGCCGGCGCGGGGCAGGAAATCTCGACGCGGCCGTTCCAGCTGGTCACGGGGCGCGTGTGGCAAGGCTCGGCCTTCGGCGGCGCGCGCGGGCGCACGGACGTGCCGCGCATCGTCGACTGGTACATGGAGAGGAAGATCAGCATCGACGATCTGATACGCACAAGCTGCCGCTCGAGCGGATCAACGACGGGTTCGAACTGATGGCGAAGGGCGAGTCGATCCGCAGCGTGGTCGTTTATTGAGCGAATGCGACGTGTGAGTGCAGTTGACTGTGGATTCTTCTACGACGTGCATCGATTTGAACTGCAGAAGGTCGACTGTCATGGTCGTTGGGTGCTAGCAAACCGAAGTCGGTTTCCTCCCCTTTCAACTTGAGGATCTTCAAATGCTGCGGCTGGTGAGTGCGGTGTTGGCGTTGTTCGTGGTGGGCTCGACGGTCGCGGCGGCGGACGGCATTGCGTATCGCGATCCCGAGGGGCGGTTCACTTTGAAGGTGCCGTCGGGCTGGGCCGCGGAGAAGCCGATCGAAGAAAAGATCGCTCTCCTCATGGTGTCCCCGCGGGCGACCGAGATCGGCGGCGTTTGCCTCGTCATCGTGAACCCGACGCCGGAAACGCGCAGCGCGACGCAGGCCGAAATCGATCAGGCGTTCGGTCAGGTATTCACCAAGGAGTTCTGGGAGCTGGCCTTTCAGTCGTCGGGCATGAAGGATGTCACGATCGATTCCGCCGGCTCGAAGGATCAGAACGGGCGCAAGATCTATTACGTCGTCGCGAACGTCACGGTCACCGGCACGAAGGGCGCGATGAAGGCGAAGGGCAAGCAAGTCCTGTACGCGATTCCCGGAAGCCTGCAGTTCGTCAATTGCAGCGCAAAGGCCGAAAACTATGCCGAGATCGAGGCCGAGTTCGAGAGCGTCTTCGATTCCTATGTGCCCAAGAGCGGCGACTACATCGTGCAGGCGCCGCAGAGCCCGCCCTCGGTCTTGACGCTTTATGCGGGGCGGCAGTTCGACGGGGTCACGCGCGTCGTGGCGCAGGATACGCCGAACCTGCCGATGCTGGGCTGGAGCGGCGCGACGGCGAGCGTTGCGGTCGCGGGCTTCGGCCAATGGGAAGTGTGCGACGGCTTGAACTATGCGGGCAATTGCCGGCTGGTCGCCGCGGCCTCGGCCGCGGGTCCCGCCGCGCGCGTGCTTCGCATCGGCTCGGTGCGGCGCTACGGAGCTTCGCGCGACTTGCGCGGCGCGCTGAGCCTCATCGGCCAAGGCGTGGGTGCGGCCTACAAAGCCGCAGCCGAACGGGCGGCGCGCGGTCGCTGAAGGTTTGAGCGCTACCGCTCGCGGTCGTCGTCCGGGTACTGATCGTCGTCCGGGTCGTCCGCCTGGTCGTCGTCGTCGTCGGGCGGAGGGCCGTAGCGGTCGTCGTCGCCGTAAGGATCGGCGCCGGCCTCCGGCGGCCCGGTATCGTCGGGCGACTCGTAATATGGGCCGCCCTGGTCGTATGCCTGGCCCGGTACGGCATCGAGGCCCGCGCCGGGGTTTTCGAGCTGCATCTCGTTGAGACGGCGGGTCTCGTCGGCTTGATCGTCGTGGCAAAGGCGGTCGTTGCATCTGTAGTAGTCGCCCGCGAGCGCACTGCCCGAAAGGCTGGTCAAGGCAACGCCGGCGATGAGGATATGTGTGAGAGACATGGCTTACCTTCCCCTGTCGAGGGTACTTCGGTCATTCACGGAAACGCGCTCCAGCTGAAGCGGTTCCCAAGTGCCCGTGTCGCAGGAAATTAAGGCGTCGAAATGTCAGAGCGGTGGGCGCAAGCAAGTCCGCCGGTTCGGCGCTATGATCATCCGGCTTGGAAGGGGGGACCGCCATGCGCGCACTTGGTTTCGTCGTCGCCTCGGCGGTGTTGTTCGCGAACGCCGCTCATGCGGCACCGGTCGCCGACGCCCCGTTGGGGCTCGCCGCCGGGTACAAGGCACTCTTCACCTGCAGCGCGACGTTTCTTGCCAATCGCTCGAGCGAGCAGATCGCGCGCAACGAGCTGGCGGGCATTTATGCAGATTACGTCGCGCCGATGGCGAAGCTGCCCGCGGCGCAGATCGACCGGCGGCACGGCTGGGTCAGCGTGGGCTACGATCAGTTGATGCCGCCGCGCGTCGCGTTCTATCGCAAGACGCTGGGCTGCGTGCTGCTGCCGCCCGGCGGCGGTACGTCGCTTCGCGTCATGGGCATCGATCTGCCGGAGATGATCGACAACGAGCGCGACCTGGCCTGGCCCAACGGCGATAAGACCGACAAGGCCCCCTCGGGCATCGGCGCGCGCGACAAGTTGGGCGCGCTGCTGAAGAAAGCGTTCGACGGCAAGACTTACGGCAGGGACACGCGCACCAGTGGGGTCGTCGTCGCTTCGCGCGACCGGTTGCTGGCGGAATCCTACACGCCCGACAGCGGCATTCATGTGCCGCAGCGTACGTGGAGCGTCGCGAAGTCCCTGATGGGCGCGATCATCGGGATCGCGGTGAAGGAGCGCCTGCTGCGCGTCGAGGAGCGCGTGGCATTCCCGTCGTGGTCCGGACCGGGCGATCCGCGCGGGCAGATCACTTTCTTGAACTTGATGAATATGGCGAGCGGACTTGACGCAGGCGTCGCCGGCAATCGCACGGACGAGATCTATTTCGGCGGCGGGCTGGTCGAGGAGCACGCGCTGACACGCGAACTGGCCGGGCCGCCGGGCATGCGCTGGAACTATGCGAACAACGATGCGCTGCTGCTGTCCTATGCGCTGCGCGAGCGCATTCGCGACGATCGCGTGTATTTCGCCTATCCTTACGAAAAGCTGTTTCGGCGGATCGGCATGCGCCACACGACGGCGGAAACCGATTGGGGCGGCACGTTCATTCTTTCAAGCCAGGTTTGGACGACGGCGCGCGATCTGGCGCGCTTCGGTTTGCTGTTGCTCAACGACGGGAAGTGGAACGGGCAAGGCGTGCTGCCGCCGGGTTGGGTGAGGCTGATGGGCACGCCCGCCGCCGTACAGCCGCCGCCCAAGCGCGCGGACGGTACGCCGTCGCCGGGTTATGGGGCGCAGATCTGGCTCTACGACCAACGACACGGCTTGCCCGACGGCACTCTGTCGGCGCAAGGCAATCGCGGGCAATACATCGTCGTCGTGCCGGCACGCGGGATCGTGATCGTGCGGCGCGGCTTCGACGGCGACGGCGTGCGCTTCGGGATCGACGCATTCGCGGTCGATGTTCTGAAGGCGATGGAGTGACCCGAGGGGCCAGGCGAGCGGCTTGGACGCTTAGACGAGCCAGGTCACGGCGGTGAAGACCACGGCCGCGATCCACGCCGTCTCGGCGACCATTAGGCCGACCGGGCGCCAACCGACGGCGATCAGGTCCTTGAACGAGGTCTTCATGCCGAGCGCGGCGATCGCCGTCACAAGGCACCAGCGCGACGTGGCGTTCACCGCGTCTGTCGCCATCTTCGGGATTAGACCGGTGGAATTGATCGCGACGAGCGCAGCGAAGGCGAGCAAGAAGGTCGGGAGCAGCGGCGCTTGGCGCTTTGCGCCCGACGTCGCTTGGCGCGACAGGACAAGCGCGATCGTCAATACGACGGGCAGCAGCATGGCGACGCGCAGCATCTTGATGTACGTCGCGATGTCGCCGGTCTGCGGCGAGATCATGTAGCCGGCGCCCACGACCTGCGCGACATCGTGGATCGTGCCGCCCAGGAAGATGCCGGCATGGCGGTGATCGAAGCCGAGTGCGCCGACGGCGATCGGGTATGCGATCATCGCGAGCGTGGAGAGTGCGGTCACCGAGACCACGGTGAGGATCGTGTCGCGCTCGCTTTGCGGGTTGCGCGGCAGAACGCTGGCGATGGCGAGCGCCGCGGCAACGCCGCAGATCGCGACCGCGCCGCCCGACAAGACACCGAAGGTTCGGCTGAGCTTCAGTTGCTGCGCGAGAGCCAGCCCCACAAGTATCGTCGTCGAGACCCCGACCACCACCATGACGACGGGCGCGGCGCCGAGGCCTGCGATCTGATCGAACGTGATGCGCACGCCCAAGAGCGCTACGCCGAGGCGTAAGACGGTGCGCGAGGCGAACTCAATGCCGGCGACGCAGCGCCCTTCCTCGTGCAGGAAGTGAAACGCCATGCCGATGAGGAGCGCGAACAGCATCACGGGCGCGCCGTAGTGATCGGATAAGAACGTCGCGGCCAGGCCGATGGTGAGCGCGACGAGTAGACCGG
>JBGOVA010000025.1:0-29212 GCA_041477875.1 Micropepsaceae bacterium
GCAACGCCTGGGAAGACGAAGCCGGCGTCATCCGCCTCGACGCCTTCCTCGACGATGACGCGACCTTCGCGGTCAAGACCGCCCGCGACATCGTTGGAGGTCAAGCAAGATCGGCGCTGACCGCACGGCCGACCCTGATCACGCTGTCGCCGGACGGCCGCGCCGAGATGGCGGTCCTGCCCGGCCGCGGCGAATTCCCGCGAACCGATCCGCGCCGCGTCGGCACGAGACACCGCTTCACCTACGGCGTCATCGGCAGCGGCATCGCGCGCTGGGACTGGGACTCCGGCCGCCAAGAAAAATTCGCCTACGGCACCGACCATTGGAGCGAAGAGCCCGTCTTCGTCCCGCGCCCCGGCGGAACGGAGGAAACCGACGGCTGGCTCGTCGCGACAACGCTCAACCAACGCGCCGCGCGGACCGAACTCGCAATCTTCGACGCAAGACGCGTGGCCGAGGGCCCAATCGGGCGCCTCGCGTGTCGCTACGCGCTGCCGCTTGGCTTCCACGGCGCGTTTATCGCGACGTAGAAAAGCGACAAGCTAGCCGGAGTGCCGGATCAAGGCGGCGGCGCCGATGCGGGCGGCGCTTCGGCAGGCGCTGGCTCCGCAGGTGGCGCTGCCGCCGGCTCGCTCATCGCAGCCGGTTCGCACGGCGTGGTGCCGCCGCAGAGGCCGAGGGCATCGCGGGCACTGTTCAGTTGTTCGGAAACGTTCCACTTGGATGCGACCTGCGGCTCCAGGATCAACCCAAACGCGAACGCGAGGATGATCAAAATCAAAGCAAACAAGGCTTGCATTTTTATTCCCCCCCTTGATTGCCCAACATTAGCGCGCCGGCATCCAGGTCGATAGCGCTTGCGCCCACGGCCGCGGGTCGTGTGGCGGCACCGACACATGGCCAAGCGGCAGGTTTCAGCCCCGGCGCCGCGCCGTGACACGGTTTTCGCCGCGCGTTGCTGCACGCAACACGACCCATGGCACCCTCGACGCTTCCACCTTCAGCCCCGGTGCATCGATGGCGAACCCATCCGGATATTGAACAACGGGGATGTACACCTCTGTCGGCGCGTCGATCGACGCGTCGGCATCGAACACAAAGCTGAATTCGCCGCTCTCGCGATCGAAGCGCATCGACTTCAGCACCCCTTGGCATGCGCGCACGAACGGCCGCACGAATCCTTCGACCGCGCGCCCGCCGGAATTGATGTTCTTCGGATCGCTCTGCTGATCGCGCGAGAAGACGCTCAAGTCTTCCTGGTTCCAGCAATCGCCGCACGCTTCGTCGTTCCGGTTCGAGGCTGTGTAGTTCCACAGCGTGCAGTTGAGCAGATGCTGGTCGAGCGCGTTGTACATGAGGTCGAGCGCGATGACGTGCTTCTCCCATGGCGCCGCCGAGCGGTCACCCTTCGCCCACGCCTGATAGGCGGCGGCGCCGTCGAGGTCGAACGGAATTCCGAACTCGCCGATCAAGGTCGGCGCGCCGCCGGGGATCGACTTCGATGCCTCTTTGATGCGCCCCAGCTGGCGCGCATAGCTGCCTTCAATCTCGGCCGCGCCGTTCAGCGCCTTCATCGTGAAGGGATTGAGGCTCGTCGGATACATGAACGTCTTCGTCGCCAGCGTGACGATGTCGTACCAGTGGCTGGCGTTGACCGTGCGCTCCGGCGTGCCCGCCGGAAAGCCCTCGCCCGTGATCCCGCGGAACGGATCGAGTTCGGCGAACACCATCCAGTCGTCGTTGATGGCGCGGATCTCGCGCGCGACGCGCGTGAAGAACGGCGCCATGCCGTCCGCGTCGGCCTCGACGTGCCGGCCGCGCACGGTCTGAAAAAAGTCTTCGCGCAGCACCTCGTGCCCGTTGCCCGTCATGCGGTAGGCGCCCGCCTTCTCGAACGGACACGACGCGCCTTTGCGCCAAATGTGAACGCGCCCGGAATTGACCTCGTTCTCGCCCGTCACGGAGACGCGCATCTGCGCCGGAGCGAACGCCAGCTGCGGAATCTTGCGCGGGCACCCCTGCGCGACGAGCAACCCGTCGAGCGGCGACCACGCCGGCCCCGGCCGCACGGGATCGGGATGATCCGCGCCGCGCTCGACATGGCGATAGGACAGCGCGTGCCCCGTCCATCCCGTCCCCGGTTCGTTCAGCGTATCGAAGCCGAGAACGTGCCGCATGCCCTTCACGCGCTTGGCGACCTCGCGCATCGCGCCCAGATAGTGGCTCTGCAGAAAATCCTGGGCCGTCCGGCCGTCGACCTTGAACTCCGGCACGAACAAATCGCCCGCGAAGAACAGCGTCCACATGATCGCGTTCGCCGGCATGCGGTAGTTGTTCGACCACGTCATCATCGGATAGCGGTCTTCCTGCCGCCCGCCGCGCGCGTAGTCGTATTTGTGCTGCATCACATGCGCGGCGCCGGACTCGTGGAACTTCGTGAAATCCAAACCGACGGATTCGAACGTCCAGCCCGGCGCGCCGTCGCCGCCCGACATGCGGCTCCACACGTCCTGGTGAAAGTCGATGAAGACGTAGAGCCCGTACTCGCCCGCGCGCCGCGTGATCTCGGTGAAATAATCGAGATAAGCCGTGTCGTACTGTCCGGGCCCCTTGTGCTCGACCGCCTCCCACGTCGTGAGCAGGCGCAGGCAATTCATGCCCCACGCCTTCAGCCGCGAGAAATGCTCGTCCGCTTCGCCCAGCGGAAACGGCCGCCCGACGAAACTCACATCGCGATGATCGGAGAAATCGCTCGGATAATTCGTGCCGCCCTTGGGGTAAGGCACCTTGCAATCGCCGCCCAGATTGACACCGCGCAACATGACGGTGCGGCCGTGCTTGTCGACGAACCACTCGCCCTTCACTCCCAAACGATCCATCTAGCACCCGCTCAACGGTATGAATTGCCCTGCGACACCCACGATACTGCAGGTTCGCGTCTCGCCCGCCTTCTCGGGCGGCAACTCGACCTGATAGATCGACAGCACCAGCAGATTCCAGCGTTCGATCGGCATGTGCGCGATGAAGAGTTCCGCGATCGCGCCGCCCCACGTCGCGCTGCCGTCGTCGAGGCCTTGGCCGCTCTTGCGCGCCTCGGCCTCGATCTTCTTCATCACATAGGTCCGGGCCCAATCGTTCAGTTCGTCGCGCGACGGGTTCGTCGCCACCAAGAGCGCGACGACGATCCCAACGATCACCAATATGCGGGTCATCTCTCCGCCTCTTTCGTTCCGGCCAAGCTTAGGGCAGTTCAGGCGGCCCTGAAATAGTCCGCAATCGTCCACGCGCCGATCGCGACAAACCCCACGCCGGCAATCAGCTTCAACGGAACGAGCGCAAGGTAGCGTTCCGCAAACGACCCCAGCAACACCGCGATCGCCGTTGTGGCAACCAGGGCACTGGCCGCAGCCACAAAGACCGAGAGCGGACTGGTCTTTTGATCCGTGGCGAAAAAGAGCGTCGCGAGCTGCGTCTTGTCGCCAAGCTCGGCCAGGAAAACGGTCACGAATATCGTCAGCAGATTTTGCACGGATGAATTCCTCGGATTGCGCAAGGCCGTTTCCTTACCCGAATCCGCGATGAAAGCGGAAGGCCGTGCGCTAATCTTACGCGACCCGCATCTCGTCAGGAGCATCAAGTCATGACCGTCTACGCCGTCGCGCAAATCTCGATCACGGACCGAACGGCCTACAACCGCTATCAATCGCGCTTCATGGATGTCTTCGCTCGCTTCAAGGGACATCTCCTCGCCGCCGACGAAGCGCCGCAAGTGCTCGAAGGCGCGTGGGACCGGCAGAAGATCGTCATGATGGCGTTCCCGGATGAAGCCGCTTTCCGCGACTGGATGCACTCGCCCGCTTACCAGGAAATTTCGAAAGAGCGCTTGGCGGGCTCGAACGGCGTCGTGCTGCTCGTGAAGGGGTTTGGCTAGAACAACAAAGCATTGTCATCCCTATCTCTGCGGGCGCGATCATCACGCTGATCCCGGCGTCGAATGCGCAACGCCTAACGCCGCATCGAGCGTGGAGCGCACGAGCGCGTCGCGGCATGCCGGCTGCGCGATCGCGCGCAGCCGCTCGACGATCTGCTTCATCGGCTCCGTCACCGGTAGACTTGCACGACCTCGATCGTCTTGCCGTCGTGCACAACGATGAGATCGGCGTGCCAGCGCGGCGCCTTGAGATAAGCGTCGAGTTCGCCCGGCGGCACGGCTTTCGTGTAGCGCCCGTCGGCGCCCAACAGGATGTCGCCGATCTTGACGCCTGCGCGCTCGGCCGCCGATCCCTTCTGAAGCCCCGTCACGCGCGGACCGTCGGATGACGGCGCGACCGAAAACCCTAGAATGAAATCTTCGGGCGGTGCCATGTTGGCGGTGGCGACGGCCGCGGTAAGTGCGAGCGCCGCTCCGGACGAAACGGCGAGAACGAGGCGGGGTCTCTTCATGGCAAATCCTCCAATCGGTGGAAACGAACGCGCGTGACGCTCACACAACTCGATGCCTTCGCCCTGACGCTCGCGATCGAAGCGGCGACGGCAGCCGCACTCGGTCCCGCGCTAAAGCTCGGGCCGCTCAGATGCGCTCTCGCGGCCGTTGCGGCAAGCACGGTCACCCATCCGATCCTATGGGGGATTCATCCGTACACTTATGGCTATTTCGGGGCATTCACGACGCCTGTTCTCGAGGTGGCCGTCATCGCGGCCGAAACGCCGTTTTATCGCCTGCTCGCCACGCCGCGTTGGATCGACGCCGCGCTGCTGTCGCTCATCGCCAACGCCGCCTCGTGGGGCGCGGGGGAACTCATCTACGCGCTAGCGTAAAACCCTGCCCCAACGCGAGCAGCAGGATCGGCAACTCGACCCAGGCATGGATCGCCGCCGCGACGCCGTATGCCGCGCGCGCGTCCGTGTAGCTGACCGCATAGATGCCGAAGGCAATCGCGGCGATGACCGCGACGCCCCCCGCGAACACGCGCCAGCTGGGCCACGGCACCAGGCTCGCGCGCACGGCGGCACCCTGCTTGGCGGCCAGCAATCGCGGCAGCAGAACGATCACCGCGACATAGTGCATCGACTGCGCGACGACGGCCGCCGAAAACAGATTGAGGTCCGAGGATCCCGCCGGCAGGAACGACAGCAGCGGCCGGTCGCCCGCGCCGAACATCGACATTGTTTGCCACCCGCCGTTGGCGAAAACGACCGATGCGAGCGCCTGAACCGCGCCCGTCGCGACAAGCGCCGGCAACACGAAGAACGGAACGGCAAGCGCGAGAAGCCAACGCCGCCGCTCGTCCCCTTGCGTGATCTCGGCGACAAACCCCATCGGCGTCAAATTGTGCAGCCACGCCCAGATCAGGAACGTCGCGATCGGTGCGAACGCGGCGCCGAGAGCGAACGCAACTCCCAGGACGGCGCCGAGCAACCTGTTCGCGCGCATGAAGCTGGCAGCCGTGAACGCGAGTGCCGCACCAAGTGAAAGCTCGATCGGAACGAAGATCGCGGCCGACAGTACATGCGCCCCGTTTGCGATCCGGGCCAGCGCGATGACGGCAAGCAAGATGCCGATGATCCACAGCGCCGGCGCCGGCGCACGCGCGCTGAACCGTTCGTCGCAATAGCGCAGTTCATAGAGGACATGCGGCAACCCGAACGCACTGATCATCAACACGAAGGCCGCGATCGGCGCGACGACCACGGACACGACCGACACTACAGCCGTCAGAATCCAAATCGCCGCCAAACGCCCCCGCTTCAAACGCAGGGTGCCGCCGTCGCCGATTGTCGATGCGAGGTTCATGGATAAAAGCTTTGTGGCCTGCCTTCGCTCCCGTCAATGCGCACCGTATCGCAAAGCGCGAAAGCTCGAAATTTCGCAACTCTCAGGTGCGAAATCTCGCGGAGCCTGTCGTGTTTGTCAGAGTGGGTCATCGCCTCGAGCTCAGACCGAAATCGAGTGTCGATGTCTATCACATTGATTTCCCGAACGTGTGCGTTGCAGTCTTGCAGTGCAGCGACTCGGATACCGTTGCCCAGCGCACATCAAGCCCCCGCGAGACAATCTGTGCACAAATTGTCTTCGCTGTTGCCGCGCGCGCGTGATCCACAGCCGCGCACTATTGCGAACCGGCGCGACTGGTAGAGTCAGACGCAGCGAGTGATTCTCTTCGCGCCTAGAGACGGGATGCCCCCCTACCCAAGCGTTCCCGTCGAACCCATCGCCTAGGCGCCGAATGCGGCAGGTGTTCGCCCCCAACGGCACCTGCCGCTTTTTTTTGCCCTACGTTTGCGCATTCATCGAGCCCGAAAAGAAAAGCGGCGGGTGATGAACCCGCCGCTTCGATGCAAATCCGTCAAAGGATCTCAAAATTCCTTCGTGATCTCTATGAACCCGCGGCGACCAACGATGTCGTAGACAGGATTCCCGAGCCCGAGTGAATTGCCCGTTCTGCCGAACAAGGCACCGCCCGTAGAAACCGTCGGAGGCGGGTCGTCGAAGATGTTCTGCACGCCGACCTGCAACGTCCAGTCGTCCATCTTGTAGCGGACCGAAGCATCGTGCGAGGCATAGAACTCGCCGAATTGCTTGTACTTCGCGTTTCCGTTGACGGGGGTGAACCCGCGCCAATTGAAGACGCTGCCGCCGAAAATCTCGTCGTCCGACTGGCGACCGGCCATATCGATGCCCCAGAAGAAGGTCCAATCCTGGTAGTCGAAGCGAAGGTCGACGCTGCCGACGAAGTCGGGGAAGTAGTTCAGTCCGTTGAAGTCGTCCGCGGGCACGGTATTCGTCGGATCCGGGAAGATTCTTGACTCGCGCGTGAAGATCCAGCCGAGGTCGCTGTTCAGCCGGAACTTGCCGAACGAAAACTCGTGCTCATAGCGGATCGTCACATCCAGACCGTCGGTAGTCTCATTCGAGATATTCACGAACGAGTCGTTGACCGTCAGGATCATGCCGAACGTCGGCGAGGCTGGGTTGCTGTCACGCACGAACAAGCTGCAGAACGGACTCGATCCGAAGGGCGGATCTGTGTGGCACGCACCGATGATGTTGGCCGCGCCGAACTGACCGACTTCGTTGTCGACTTCAAGCTCCCAATAGTCGATCGCAACGCTGAAATCGATCCAATCGGGTGTCCAAATGAAGCCGATCGTGCGGGATTCCGACGTTTCCGCCGAGAGCACGCCAGGGCCGCCGCCGCCGCTCAGGATCAACGCCGACGGATAGACGCCGGGATTGTATCCGGGCGGAAGGTTGAGTCCCAACGGCCCGCAGCTCGCGATGATCTGCGGATTGCCGCTGGTATCCCAGAAGCCGCAAGGATCGATTGCGGTCTGCCCGAGGAAGCCCGTCTGATTGGCAAGGAAGATCTCAAACAGCGCGGGTGCACGGAACGAAGTGCCGGTGGTTGCGCGCAGCCTGTATTCCGGCGTGACCTGCCAGTTCACACCGAGTTTGTAGGTCGTGTCCTCGCCATAGCTGTCATAGCTTGTGTAACGCCAGGAGGCGTCGACGTTCAAATCCTCGGCCAGCTGCCAGCCTTTGAGCACAGGCACGTTGACCTCGGCGAACACCTCGCGAACCTTGTCGGACCCCGCCGTACGGCCGGCAGACGTCTGGCCCCAGAGGTTGCTGTTGCGCGCGTTGACGCCGGGCGTATCGTCGATTTCGTCTCTCCTGACTTCAAAGCCCAACGCGGCCGCCATAGGCCCTGCAGGCAACTCAAACACATCGCCCGTGACCGAGCCGTTGACCAACGTTTGAGTAAAGGTCGTGTGCCCTGTCTCCTTCGTAAACAGGAACGCAGCCTCCGCCGCGCTCCACGCGCCGTTCGCAACCACGTTCGGATCGAACCAGCGGATACCGCCCGGAATTGAGGCGCAGCTGCCGCCGGAAATTGTGATCAGCGCTTGGTTGCATGCCGTGCCGGCGGCAGTCGTCGCCAGAACGCGGTCATTGTAGATGATGTCGTTGGTGTAGTCGGACTCCGACCTCTGATGCTGGGCATAAAGGTCATAGGACCAACTACCGAAGATCGGGAACTTGTCCGTAAAATCGCCACGCACGCCCACGACGGCGCGATAGAAATCCACCGTCTGGTCCGAATTGGTCGGAACCAGAACGATCGACCGAGCAGTGAAACCAGTCGGATTGTTCGGGTTCGTCCCTGAAACGTTCGGGAACAACTGCCTCCAGCGCTCCTGCTCCGACTCGCGCCGCGTGAACTGCAGCTCCGTGTAGGCCTCAACCCCGGCCATGACGTCGTACGACCCCTGGCCGAACAAGTTGTAGCGCGTCACCGGCGATATCACCATTTGGGACTGTTGCCTCGGGTCGTTCGTTGGAACCGCCACTTGGCTGGCACGCCAACGTGACTCTTTCTCCGCCGCGATGCTTGTCGGCGATGCGCAGAACGCCGTCGCCGGGAAGTTCACACAGAAGTTGTTGATGTAGGTGTTAACCGCGGAGAAGGCCTGTCCCACTCGCCTCAAGTCTGCGCGGTCAGGTTGGGCGCCCGCCGTAGGCGGTATCGTCGTTGCAAGAAACCCGCCGCCTGCGACGAGACCCGGTGTCGGAACATAGCGCCCGCCCGGACCTGCCAGCAGATCCACGACGCCTTCCAACAAATTGAAGCACTTCGACTGGCCGGTCGCCGGATCGATCAGATCAAGAAGGGCGCCGGTTGTGAAGTTTCGCACGTTGTCTTGCGGGCAGCCCAGATAGTCGCGATCGCTGAACCGCAGCGGTTCGCGCCGATAGTATTCACCGGCGATCATGATTTGGCCGCGATCGAACGTGTCGCCCCATATCCCGTTGAATTGCGTTTGCTCTGCACCGCCGTCAAACGACATGTTCCCGTAGGCTTCGATCGACGCGCCGTCAAAGTTTTGCCGCGTGATGGCATTGATCACGCCGGCGACGGCGTCTGAGCCGTAGATCGCCGATCCGCCGTCCTTGAGGATTTCGTATCTATCGATGATCGCCTCGGGAATCGTGTTCAAGTCAGGCGAGCCGATCGAACCGCGCGTACCCGCCGGCGCCAGGCGCCGGCCGTTGATCAAAATGAGGGTACGTTTCGGATCGAGGCCGCGCAGACCGACCGTGTTCGCACCGGGACCACCGTCCGTGACGAAGCCGCCGAAGGTGTTGTTGATCTGCTGCCCGCTGGCTGCGATGGACGAGCCCTGCAAAATTTCGGCCGTGTCGGCCAAGCCTTCGAGTGTTGTCTCCTCGCGCGTAATCACCTGGATCGGCGCCGACGACGTGAACTCACTCTTCTTCAAGCGCGAACCGGTGACCACGACCCGCTCGACCTTCTTGTCTTTTTCTTCTTCTGTCGCGGCGGGAGGAGGTGGAGGCGGCGGTGGCGCCGTCTCGGCTTGGGCGACCCGCGGGTCGGCCTTATCAGCGGCCCACAAAGCCGGCGCTAATGTTGCAAATCCGACAAAAGCAATTGAAACGGCAGAACCGAGCCATAAGGCCCGTTTTGTCTTTACCGACATCGACTAGTCCCCCAAGAACTCCCCAAAAACTGAGCAAATCTGCGCGTTTCTTGAATCCACGCACCTGTGACTTGCCCGGTCCTTCGCCTGCAACCCTACGGAGCGGCCCGGATCGAATCAATGAATCCTTACGGTTTGTTAAAAATTGCAACAAACCTGTTGCGCGGAAGCGACTGAGCGGCCCCGCCACAACGAATTTGCGATTAACGCAAGGAACAGAGGGGTTCGGCGAACTCGCCTAACGGGGGAGTTTGGCTCGCGCATTTGGAGACTTGACCCTCGCAGCATGGCTCGCACTCAATGCGCGCGGCGCGCCGGGCTTCACAGGCCACACGTCTCCAACAATGAAAGCGGGGAAACGCAGATGCGGCTCTCTTTTGCAGGGATTGCAATAACAGCCATTTTACTCTCGCAGCCGGCGGTCGCGGAACCGTTGCAGACCACGCCGCTCTCCATAGAGGCAATCGCCGAACAACCGGCATTCGCAAGCGTGGCGCTTTCGCCGGACGGCAAACATCTCGCAGCACTTGTTGCGTCCCCGAAATACAAATGGCCCGTCATTACCATCTGGGAGGTTGAGAATCTGGCGAAGCAGCCGGTGGGGATTCCGTCGGACGAGATGCGGCCGCGGTCCGTTTCGTTTCTAGGCAACGATCATGTGTTGTTCCTCGCCGACCAACCGCTCGACTACACGGACGAAAACTCGGCCGGTACGACCAGGACCTTCACGGTGCAAGCCATCATCAGCGATCTCCAGGGGAAAAAGTTTGATCAGCCGTTTGCCGTTCGCGGCACGATGGACGACTACGCGAAGAACCAACAACGGCGCGGCGTAAACTACGACATCCTACAAGACGGCAATCTGAAGGACCCCAACCAATACCTGGTTCGCGTCACCAACTTGAGCAACTTCACTTCTGCTGTCTACAACCTCGACGCAGCGACATTGGCGATCTCGATCCGCGCGCGCGCAGGCACGAAAGATATCGGCGACATGCGCGCCTCGGAGGAGTTTCTCACCGCCGACGTTCGCGACGGCGAACTCATGGTCAAGGAGTCGCTGCGCTCGGGCGGAGACGGCTATCAGGTCGTGCGCTACGTGCGCAATCGCGCGACCGGAAGTTGGGAAGAGCACCCCGAGCTCGGCTATCCGATCAAACAACGGTACACGGTCGCGCCGCTCGGGTTTTTCGACGCCGATCCGAACAAGCTCTACGTCTCGACCAATCGAAACTCGAATTTCGCGCAAATTCGAATCTACGACGTCGCGAAGCGCACATGGGAGTCGGAACCGGCTTTTGCTTCACCCGAATTCGACATCAGCGACGTGGACGGACTTTACGATCGGGAGACGAAGTCGCTGGCTGGCGCGCGCTCCTACACGATCGAAGCGCCGGCGCGCAAAGTCGTATTCGTGGACGACTATTGGGCGCCGATCCAGCGGACGCTCGAGACCCAGTTCCGTGGCAACAACGTATCGATCACCGGCACGAACAAGAAACTTGGGCGCGCCATCGTCACCGTTTCGGGTCCGCGTCAGCCGCCCGTCTACTACATACTGATGAACGGGCGCGAACTGAAAATGATCGGCAAGTCGCGCCCGAATATGAACGAGAAGACGTTCGGCGACACGAAATATGTCACCTACAAAGCTCGCGACGGCATGGTGATTCCGGGCCTTCTCACGCTGCCGGCAGGATACGACAAGACTCGCCACGGCCGCATTCCGCTCGTGGTCCTGCCCCACGGCGGACCATGGGCCCGCGACTATATCGGTTGGGACTCGAGCGGTTGGCCGCAATTCCTCTCCACGCGGGGTTACGGCATTCTTCAACCGCAATACCGCGGCTCGGAAGGTTGGGGTATGGCGCTTTGGAAAGCCGGCGACAAGGAGTGGGGCCAAAAAATGTCTGACGACAACGACGACGCTGCGGCGTGGCTCGTGTCCGAAGGCATCGCCGACCCGCGACGCATTGCGATATTCGGATACTCGTACGGTGGTTTCGCAGCGATCGCTGCATCCGTCAGGCCCAATAGTCCGTTCAAATGCGCGATCGCCGGCGCCGGTGTCGCGGACTTGCAGCGCCTCGGTAACCTCTGGGGCGCCAATCCAATCCAAAAGGAAGTACAAGGCTGGACCGTTGACGGCATGGACCCCCTCAAGAACGCTGATAAGGGCAGTATCCCGATAATGCTTTATCACGGAGATCGCGACACGCAGGCAGCCACAGTCCACAGCCGCCTCTTCTACAGCGCGATGAAGAGCGCCGGGAAAGACATCGAGTATCACGAGATCAAGAACATGTGGCACCAGTTGCCGTGGTGGCCGGAGTGGCATCGCGAAACGCTGGGCTACATCGAAAACTATCTGGGCGGGCCGAAGTGCTTCGGCGGCGCGAAGCCGAACTGAAGTCGACGCCGGGGCCGCCGACGGCGCCCGCGCCGTCGGCCGCCTGTTAGGCCATCATCGCTTCGATCAGATGCGGCCCGGGTTCGGCGAGCGCGCGCTTCAAGGCTTTGACGAACGTCTCGTTGTCTTCCGCGCGCACGGCGCTCACGCCCAGCGCACGCCCCAGACTCGTGAAGTCGATCACCGGCTTGTCGAGCGAGAGGAGCGAGCGCGAACGCTCGCTCTGCGCCGTCGCGCCAACGCGGTCGAGTTCCATGTTCAGGATCGCATAGGACTTGTTGTTCAGCAGGATCGTGATGACGTGAAGGTTCTCGCGCGCCGCGGTCCACAAGCCTTGCACCGTGTACATCGCACTGCCGTCGGCCTGGAGGTTGATCACCGGGCGCCCCGGGCACGCAACGGCGGCGCCGACCGCCATCGGAATGCCGTCGCCGATCGCCCCGCCCGTCAGCGCCAGCCAATCGTGCGGGGCCGACGTCTGCGTCGCCATCTGGGCCCATAGGCCCGCCGTGATCGCCTCGTCCGAGACAACGGCGCCCTCGGGCAGCAATGCCGCGACCGCGTTGCCGAAACTCTCGACCGTGAGCTTGCCCGCGCCCGGCTCTGCGGGCGCGGCGCCGTCCGCACCGCCGCCGATCTTCGCGCCCACCTCTTCCGCCAGCGCCGTCAGCACGTCCACGACGTCGTTCTCCATCGTCCACGGCGCATAGGTCTTGCATTCCGGGGACAGGAAAGTTGAAGGCTTGTTCGGATAGGCTAAGAACGCGACCGGCGCCTTCGCCCCCACCATCACGGCGTGACGGAAATCCTTCATCATCATGACCGCCATCTCGCCGAGATAGGGCACGCGCTCGGGCCGCGCCCGGCCGCGTCCGCGCGCCAACCGCGGCACGAACGTGTCGGCGAAGAGCCGCGCGCCAGTCTTCTCGGCGATCGCGGCGGCGATCTTGAGCGGCTTCTCGAGACCCGCGTGCCCGCCGATCAGCAACATTTTCGGCTCGCCGGATTTCAACGCCTCGGCCGCTTCGCGCACGAGCTTCATGTCGACCGGTTTCGCCGACGCTTTCTTGCTCGATGCACGCGCCGCCCCGCCTTTCATTTCCGACCACGCGATGTCGGCGGGCACGATCAGCGTCGACAATCCGCCGTTCGGCCGCATCGCCACGTCGAAGGCTTCGCGCGTCTTGGTCAGAGCGTCTTCGCCCGACACCGGATCGCCGATCCAATCGGATACGGGCTTTGCGATCGAATGAATATCGGTTTGCAGCGGCGCATCGTATTTGCGGTGATAGGTCGCGTGATCGCCGACAAGATTGATCACCCGCGATTGCCCGCGCCGCGCGTTGTGCAAGTTCGCGAACCCGTTGCCGAGCCCCGGCCCCAGATGCAGCAGCGTCGCCGCGGGTTTGCCCGCCATGCGCGCGTAACCGTCGGCCGCGCCCGTGCACACGCCTTCGAACAACCCCAAGATCGGCCGCAAGCCGCCCACGCGGTCGAAGCTCGCAACCAGATGCATTTCCGACGTGCCCGGATTGCCGAAACACGCTTCCACGCCAAGCTCGACGAGCTCGTGCAGGATCGCTTCGCTGACGTTCATGGGGTTCGCTCCGACAGTGTTGGTATTGTTGTCACACCACGATAGCCAACCCCGCCCCAAACCGCCAACTTGAAGCGCACGGACCCGGGCTCGTATGTGGAAATCCCGCAACCCTTGGACTAAGGTCCGGCACGCCAACGCCCGGGGAGCGCCGCAGTGGGACTTCTGTTCAAGATCGTGTTTCGCGTGATCGTCTGGGGCCTCTTCTTCTCGCCCGTCATCATTGCCCTCCTCATGATCCAGCGCGAACCGCTGGTCGCCGAAAACACGCAAGCCCGCTTCGACGACATCAGCGACGCCAAGGAAGTCCTCAAGCGCTTCGACCCGCGCATGATGGACTCCGGCCGCACGACCAAAGTCAGCGTCACCGACGCCGAAATCTCCATGGCTGTCGGCGCCGCCCTTTCGCGCATCGCACCATTGAAAGGCCGCGTCGAAGCGTCGGAAGAAGGCGTCGCCTTGGAAGGCACCGCCGAACTCCCGATCCCCGACACGTTTCTCGGCCGCTATGTGAACGTCGAAGCCGTCGTCGCGCCGTCCGACTCCGAACTTGTCGTTTCGAAACTTTCGATCGGCGACATCCCCATCCCGACCTGGATCATCAAGCCGGTGACCGTCTACGCCCTCGATTGGTTCATGGGCGAAGGCAAAGGCGAGCCGACCTACGCCAGCATCCGCTCGGTCGCGGTGAGGGACAACGTCATCACCGTCGCCTTCCAGCCGCCCCCCAACCTCGTCGCCGACGTGAAAGCCGCCGCCGGCCGCGCGATCCACCTGGGCAACGCCGAAGGCATCCGCGCCTACTATCGCAAGCTGATCGAAGTCGGCGGCCGCGGCCTTCCACCGGCGTCGCTCTCGTCCTACATGGGTCCGCTCTTTACGCTCGCCGAGGAGCGCTCGAAAACCGGCAACCCCGTCGAAGAGAACCGCGCGCTCATCCTGGCGCTCGCCATGTATTTCGGGGACAGCCGCTTCGAGCTTCTGCTGCGCGACGTGAAGACCGCCGATCTTGGCGGTGAGGACTTCGACACCGGGGAGGTGAAACTCGAACGCCGCCACGACTGGGTCCAGCATTTCACGACGACGGCGGGCCTCGCCGTCGCGGCCGGCGGCGGCCTTTCGAATTTCATCGGCGAAGCCAAGGAAATCAAAGACTCCGAAGGCCCCTCGGGCTTCAGCTTCACCGACATCGCCGCCGATCGCACCGGCGTACGCTTCGCCGAGCTCGCGACAGGCTCGGCCTCGTCCGCGCGCAAGCTGCAAAGCGCGCTGGCCAACGGCGCGGTCGAATCCGATTTCTTCCCGAGAGTGGGCGATCTGCCCGAAGGCCTCTCCGAATCCGAATTCAAGACAACCTACGGCGACATCAACACCGAGCCCTACGACGCGATGATCCGCGGCATCGACCGCCGCATCGAGAAGATCGCTCTCTACAAGTAGTCGTCAGCCCTTGGCGATCGCCTCCGCCGCGCGCCGCGCCGTGATGATGCACGACAGCAGGAACGTGCCTTCGAGCGCGCGATAGCCGTGGCTTCCGCCGCCGCCGAACCCAGCGGACTCGCCCACGGCGTAAAGCCCGGAGATAGGACGCTCGGCCCCATTGAGTGCGCGGCACTTGAGGTCTGTGACGATCCCGCCCAACGACTTGCGCGTCACGACATGCTCGCAAATCGCGATCAGCGGGCCGGCGCGACGGTTAAGAATGCGCTGTCCCTTAGAAAGCCGCATCCTGTCTCCGCGATAGCCGCGCAAGGTCTCGATCAATTGCCGCTGCTCATCCGCGGTCGATCCCAGCGTCGCGTCGAAGCGCTCGAGTTCGGCCTTGAGCGCGCCCGCATCGACATGCGCTTCGGGCTTCAGCGCGTTCATCTTCTCCGCAAGCTCCTCGACCGTCGCCGCGGTCACGACGTCGGGACAATTCGTCGTCAGGTCGTCGACGATCCAGCGGTTGCCGAGAAGCATGTCCATCACGAACTGCAACAGGCGCCGCTCGCGCAACGCCGGATTCCAATCCGCGCCCGACGCCGCCAGTTCCTTCAACGCAATGCGCCGGTTCAGGATCTGCCACGTGAATCCGTGCGGCGCCGTCGAAACCCGCCGCACGAGATCGTAGGTGTCGAAGCCCGACACCAGAGGTGGCATCAGGCGGCGCCCATGCGCATCCGTCCACATCGCCGACTTCGGCGGCACCAAGCTCACGCCATGCCCCGGCCATTGCGGCCGCGGATGGCGAATGCCCGCCGCGTAGTTCCACATCCGCCCGACATTGACGACTTTCGCGCCGGCCTTCGCCGCAGCCGTCAGCGCGCGCCCGTCGGAACTCGGATGCGTGCCGAGAAGAATCGCATCCGGCGCGCTCAATCCGGTGCCCGGCGTCCACAGCTGGCGCACCTGCTCGAGGTCGCCGCCGATGCCGCCCGCGGCGACGACGACGGACGCCGCCTCGACTTGAAACTCGTCGCCGTCCTCCATCACGCCGCTGAGCCCGGTGACGCGGGTGCCGTTGGCTTCGAGCCGATCGACGCGATGCCCGAAATAGAGCGACAGCCAGCGCGCGTGCTCGTGCTCTTTGAGAGCCTTGATCAAGCGAGTGATCAAGAACCGGCTCGTGCCCCATGTCAGGTGAAAGCGCGGCACGGAATTGCCTTTGGGCCGCTGCCCACGCTCGACCCACAGCACAACCGGCAGCCAGCTGATGCCGAGCCGCTTCAGCCAATCATGCGCATCGGGCGTCGAACGTTCCACAAGGTGGCGCGCCCACAGCCGCGGCCAGATCTCGCCCGTCTCGAACTCGGCAAAATTCTTCCAATCTTCGAACGCCTGATCCGGCGTGTCGGCGATCTTCATCCGCCGCTGCTCCGGACTGTCGACGAAGAAAAGCCCGCCGAACGCTTCCAGCGCCGAGCCGCCGAAACGCTCCTCCCCTTCCCGCTCGAAGATCGCGACCGACACGCCGTCATCCAGGAGCTGCAGCGCGGTCACAACCCCCGCGATGCCCCCGCCGATGATCGCAACGTCGGTTTGATAGTGCTTCAACAGGCCCTCACCCGCGCGCCGACTCGCGACGCGCCGCATCCCGCGATCATGCCGGGCGACGACAGCCAACCACAACACCCCTCGCCCTTCCATCTTTTGGAAGGGAGAGGGGCTGGGGGTGAGGGATGGCGATGCGCCACAGAAAACCGAGTGAAGCCAGATGAAACACCCATGCAACGTTGTCGATCGCGCCGTCGCGCTGAGATCAGCCGAAGACATCCGATGTTCGGCGTGTCGCGACGGCCTTCCTTCACCCCCGGCCCCTCTCCCTTCCAGAAGTTGGAAGGGCGAGGGGTGATGACTCAGAAGAAGCTGTCGTCCACCTCGGTCGACAACCGCTCACCGCGCGCATAGAGCGCCAGGTTGTCGAGGAACAGCTGGTCGCCGCGCGCGATCGTGCCGCTGCCGGTGGCGGAGGTGTGCCCGCTGATGCGCACCTTCAGGTGATCCCAGAGCGGGCTCGTCGCCGGCAGCGGCTCCTCGCGGAAGACGTCGAGCACGGCGACGGCGGGCTTGCCGCGGTCGAGCGCCGCGACCAAAGCGGCCTCGTCCACCAGTCCGCCGCGTCCGATGTTGACGAGAATGCTGCTGTCCTTCATGCCGTCGAGAAACGCGGGGCCGACCAGGTCGCGCGTCTCGTCATTCAGCGCGCAAGCGAGCACGACGACGTCCGCTTCGGGCAGCAGGCGCGGCACGTCTGCAAGGCGCCTCATCTCGTCGGCGAATTGATCCGTCTCCTTCGATCGACGCACGCCCGCGATGTGCGCGCCGAATGCTTTCGCCCGCCGCGCAACCTCGCGCCCGATATGGCCGTACCCGATGATCAACCAGCGACTCTGCGACAGCTCGCGAAAGCCGACGCGCCGCCATTCGTGCGCCGCCTGCGCTGCGCGGTACTGCGTGATCGGATACCATTCGGCGATCACCTGACCCATCACATACTCGGCGATCGCCACACCTTGGGCGCTGCTGTTCGAAAGCCTGATGCCTTTGCGCACGATTTCGCGAAAGATCGGCAGATCGAGCCCCGCGTTGAAGGTCTGCACCCACTTGACGCCGGGGCTTTCCATCGCCACGCCGAAGAACGTCCTGAACTGAGCGCCCATGAACGTGTCGAGGCTCGCCCACACGACCTCCGGCCGCACGTCGGCGCGTTCGACCACTGCGCCGTCATGCCGGATCGCGCCGTCTTGATCGACGACGTAGAGATCGAGGGGCAGCCCGAGCGCGGGCAGCCTGCTCTCGACGCGGCGCAGCGCACCGTTATGCAGCAAAACCTTCATGAGCGTGATCCACGTATGGCCAATGTGATCTTGACCATTCCTGCCACGTTTTGACACCTCCGGTCGACGCCCTTGCCACGCGAAGCGGGCTGGAGGAACATGGGCCGCAACGCAATTAGGACGAACCATATGGCCCACGCTGCTCTCGACCTCGGCGCCCGGGCGCCCAAGACCGGCGCCTATTCAATCCCGCTCGACAAGATCAACGTCAGCGACCCCGCGCTATTCTTCAACTACACGATGTGGCCGTACTTCGAGCGCCTGCGCAACGAAGACCCGGTGCACTACTGCGCCGAAAGCGAGTACGGCCCCTATTGGTCGGTGACCAAGTACAAAGACATCATGGCCGTCGAGACCAACCATCAGGTTTTCTCGTCGGAGTCGGGTATGGGCGGCATCACCATCCGCGACGCGCGCCCCGACTTCCGCCTGCCGATGTTCATCGCCATGGACCCGCCGAAGCACGACGCGCAGCGCAAGGTCGTGAGCCCCATCGTCGCGCCGGAGAACCTCGCGAAACTCGAAATCACCATCCGCGAGCGCATGCAAGGCATCCTCGATTCATTGCCGCGCAACGAGACGTTCAACTGGGTCGACCTCGTCTCGATCGAGTTGACGACGCAAATGCTCGCGATCCTGTTCGACTTCCCGTTCCACGATCGCCGCAAACTGACGCGCTGGTCCGACGTCGCGACATCTGTCCCCGGCATGGGCATCGTTGAGACGCAAGAACAGCGCGAACAGGAAATGTGGGAATGCGCCGAATACTTCGCGCGCCTCTGGAACGAACGCATCAACGCCGAACCGGGCAGCGATCTGATCTCGATGCTCGCCCACGGCGAAGCGACGCGCAACATGGATCGCAAGGAATTCCTCGGCAACCTGATCCTGCTCATCGTCGGCGGCAACGACACGACGCGCAATTCGATTTCGGGTGGCGTCCTGGCGCTCAACGAAAACCCGTCGGAGTTGAAAAAACTGAGAGAAAACCCGTCGCTGATCCCCAACATGGTGTCGGAGATCATCCGCTGGCAAACGCCCCTCGCCCACATGCGCCGCACCGCCGTCGCCGACAGCGAACTGAACGGCAAGCACATCAAGAAGGGCGACAAGATCGTGATGTGGTACGTCTCGGGCAACCGTGACGAAGAGGCGATCCCGCGCGCCAACGAATTCATCATCGACCGCGAGCGCGCGCGCCAGCATCTCTCCTTCGGCTTCGGCATCCACCGCTGCGTCGGCAACCGCCTCGCCGAGCTTCAGCTGAAGATCGTCTGGGAAGAGATCATGAAGCGCAACATGATCCCCGAAGTCGTCGGCGACCCGGAGCGCGTCTATTCGAACTTCGTCAAGGGCATCGCCAACCTACCGGTGCGCATCGCGGCGTAAGACGAGCGAGCAATGCTGCTCAAACTAGAGCCTTACCCTTTCCTCCTTGAGGGGGAAGGTGGATCGACGCCATGACCCGCCGTCTCCTCGTGGTGGAAGACGACGCCAGCACCCGCGATTACGTCGCCAACGGCTTCGAGCAACTGGGCTGGACGGTCGAACGCCAAGGCGACGGGCGCGACGGGCTTCACATGGCCCGCACCTCTGCGTTCGATCTCATCATCCTCGATCGAAACTTGCCCGGCATGGACGGCCTGGCGATCTTGAAGGAGATCCGCACCGCCGCCGTCGACACGCCGGTGATCATCCTTTCCGCGATCGCCCATGTCGACGAGCGCGTGAAGGGCTTGCGCGCCGGCGGCGACGACTACGTGACGAAGCCCTTCCACTTCTCCGAACTGCACGCGCGTGCCGACGCGGTGTTGAAGCGCAAGGCGCCCGCGGCGGCGCAAACCACGCTCGCCTGCGCCGACCTGCAGATGGAGCTGGCCTCGCGCCGCGTCACGCGCGCGGGCCGCGCGATCGCGCTTCTCCCGCGCGAATTCAAGCTCCTCGAATATTTCCTGCGCCACAAGGAGCAGGTCGTCACCCGCACCATGCTGCTCGAAGGCGTCTGGGATTACCGCAACGACCCGCACACCAACATCATCGACACTCACGTCAGCCGTCTGCGCAAGAAACTCGAGGAAGGATTCCCGGCACCCTTGCTCCACACCATCCGCGGCGTCGGCTACCGGCTGTCCGAGAACCCATGACGCGTTCGGGGCGCCTGTTCCTCTCGGGTCGCGCCTTGCTGCTGGCGACGTTCGGCCTCGTGTTCGTCGCTGTGATATCGATCGCGGCCTTTCTCTTCGTCGATGCGCGCGTCGAAACGATCCTCACCGCCCGCCGGGCCGCGATCGTCGACTCCGAGATCCTGTGGCTCAAGCTCATCGACCGCGAGGAAGGCCGCCAAGCGCTGATCCGCGCGATCGAGCGCCGCGTCGCGCTGCCCAACGACGATTTGGCGATTCACGCACTCATCGACGCGCAGGGACGCTATCTCGCGGGCGACGTCGATTGGCCCAACGGCCTCGTCCCCGACGGCGCGTGGCGGCCGATCGAGACCTACGCGCGCAAGCAAGGCCAGAAGATCGAGGGCTTCGGCCGCGCGCTCGCGCTCTACGACGGCGCGAAGGTTCTGGTCGGCCGGGACAGTACGGCCCAACGCGACGTGCAGTCCGCGCTCGTGGAGGCTTTGCTGATCGCGCTCGTCGTGCTGTTCGTTGTCGCGCTGGCTCTCGGCGTGTTCTTGAACCAGCTCGTCCTGACGCGCATCGACGCGATCGCCGCGACCGCGCGGCGCATCATCGCCGGCAACATGCACGAACGCATCCCCGTGCGCGACGGAACGAGCGAATTCGATAGGCTGAGCGGTGTCCTCAACACCATGCTCGACGCGAACGAGACGCATATCGAGCAGATGCGCATGGTCACCGACGCCATCGCGCACGATCTGCGCCTCCCGCTGCAGCGCGTGAAGGCCGACCTCGACCGCGCGTCGCAAACGCAGGACGACGCCGTCCGCCAGCAGGCCTTCGCCCGCGCCAACGGCGAGATGGACGACGCGCTCGCGACCTTCAACGCCCTGCTCGACATCACGCGTGCGGAGGTGGGCATCGGCCGCGAAGACTTCGAAGAAGTGGATCTGGCCGCGCTCGCCCGCGACGTCGTCGAACTGTTCGAGCCCGTCGCCGAGGACAAAGGGCAATCGCTGCGCGCCGAAGTCACGCCGGCCTCGATCCGCGGCCAAAGCACGCTTCTGCGCCAAGCGCTCGGCAACTTGATTCAGAACGCGATCAAATATGCCCCCGAAGGCACCTCGATCTGCGTGCGCCTCGAACGCGCGAACAACCGCACGCGGCTGACCGTCGAAGACTCGGGGCCCGGCATCCCGGAAGGCGAGCGCGAGACGGCGCTTCGCCCCTTCGGCCGCCTCGCCCGCGACAGCGCCACCGACGGTAAGGGCCTCGGACTCGCCCTGGTTGCAGCGTGCGCGAAACTCCACAAAGGCAAGCTCACGCTCGAAACCGCCGCCCCGGGCCTGCGCGCCGTCATCGATCTGCCAGCGAGCTAGTGGCTCGTCCCGAAAACGGCAAAATCCCGCGCCTTCGCGCTCTCTGAACGCAAGTTCATGAACATTCCAGGCGGCTGACAGGTTGGCGGCCTACCTCCTCGCGTGCGGACGGATTGCTCCGTATTTCGAAGGAAACGAAAAAAATGAATCGCATCCTGGTAGGGACCGCGCTTGCGGTCGTTCTCGTCGGCTCGAGCGTCGCGTACGCGGCGAACTCCACGCCGGCCAAGACCACGCCGGTCGCGGCCACATCCAGCACGCCGGCGGCAACGCCTGCGCCGGCCGTCGACAACGCCGCGCTGTGCACGTCGCTTGCCGATCAATACAAGACGGCGGAAGCCGCGAATGCCACGAACGCCAAGCTGGGCGCCGCGAAGGCAAAGGCCGCGAAGGCGGAGAAAGAATGCAAGTCGACGAAGGCCTCGGACTTGAAGAAGGGTGTCGCCGACTATAAGGCCGCACTGAAACTCCTGGGCGTGACGCCGAGCTAGCAACGAGGACTGCGCGGCTGCGAGAGCGGCGGTCGCGCGGCAACTGCGGTGCGCCGGATTAGGCCCTCGCCGCCGGCGCCCGCAGTCCCCCTAGTGAACGCTGTCTAGGGCAACAAATACAGGCCGGGCCGTCGTGAGTATCTTGAGTCTGGCCCTGCGCATAACGGACGTCCCAGACAGCGTTCGTTGTACTGCGGCGCGCGGGACTGCCCAACAGGCCCGCGCCCGCGGATTGGTTCAAGCGGCGCAAGCATATGAGATGCCGCATTGCAGAACCGGAGTGGCGTCATTCCCCTGGCGTCGTTCGGGGCCCGCGGCAGGACTTTCGATTCAAAACTCTCTCTCCGACCTGAATCGAGCTGCCGCGGGAATTACTCGCTCGGTGTCGGCGACGCGCGGCAACCGATGAACAAGCACGCGATCTTCTACGACCCGACTGGCCGAAGGGCGCGGCGTGTATCGCTCGCCGGCTGGACGCTGTCGATTGTTTCATCACTCCTTTGCGCCGCATTCGTCGCAAGCCTGCTCATCGTGCCGTCCCTTCCCGACATGACCTTCGCCGGCGCTCGCAAAACTTCGACACAGCGACTTGCCGCGCCCGGCCTCGCCAAGCTTGCCGCCGCGCTGGCCGACGAGGCGCGTGCGAAACAAAGAGGCGTTCCGCGCGCGACCTATCCGGCTGTCATGAACGTCGCCTATCCGTCGTCGCCGCCGGCAAAGCCCGCAACGCAAGCACGCGCGGCGCCGCTCACCATCGGCTTCTACGCGAATTGGGACGACAGCAGCTATTCCTCGCTCAAGCACCGGCTCGGCGACCTCGACTGGGTCGTGCCCACCTGGCTCAGCCTCGCCGGCGCCGACATGGCGTTGCACGTCGACATCGACCGTAAAGCGCTCGACTTCATTCGCCGCACCAAACCGCAAACAACGATCCTGCCTCTCCTGCAGAATTCGACCGAAGGCGTTTGGAACGGCGCGGGCCTCGCACGCTTGCTTGCCGATCCCGATCAGCGCCGCGCCAGGCTGAACCAGATCGCCGCCTTCATCGCGGCCAATCAATTCCAAGGCTTGATGGTCGACTTCGAAGCCGTACCCCCGGCGGCGCAGAAGGACCTTCAGGTGTTCGTCGGCGAACTCGCCGCCGCGTTCGCGCCGCACGGATGGCACCTCGCGATCGCCGCACCTTTTGACGACGACGATTGGGACTATCGCGCGTACGCGAAACTCACGAATTTCGTCGTGCTCATGGCCTACGACGAGCATTGGGAGGAAGGTACCGCCGGACCGGTCGCCAGTCAGTCGTGGTTCGAAGACAAACTCGCCAAACGCATGACCCAACTCGATCCCGCGCACACGATCGTGGCGCTGGGAAGCTACGGCTACGATTGGGTGAAAGGCGCGGAGGCGACCGAGCTGAGCTTCCAGGAAGCCGTTCTTTCGGCGCGCGAGTCCGAAGCGGACATCGCCTTCGACGAAGACAGACTGAACCCGCATTTCTCCTACGTCGAAGACGACGGCAAGGTGCACGACGTTTGGTTTCTGGACGGTGTCACGATCTACAATCAAATCCATGCGGCGGACGCTTACGCACCGGCAGGCTACGCGCTGTGGCGCCTGGGATCGGAAGACCCGAGCATCTGGTCCGTCCTTGGGATTGCCGATCGCATGTCGGCGCGCGCGAACCTGGCGAACATCGCCGTCGGTCAAGACATCGATTTCGAGGGCAACGGCGAAATCTTGCGCATCGTCGCAAAGCCGGCGCCGGGCACGCGCCGCTACGACGTCGACCCCGACAGCGGCCTGATCACGGACGAGACCTACACGCAGTTGCCGGCGTCATACGTCATTCAGCGCCTAGGCAACGTGCCGGGCGAAGTGGCATTGACGTTCGACGACGGCCCCGATCCCGTATGGACGCCTCAAATCCTCGACATCCTGAAGGCCAAAGGCGTCCACGCGAGCTTCTTCATCATCGGCGAGAACGCGGAAGCCTACCCCGACCTCGTCGCAAGAATGGTCGCCGAAGGGCACGATGTCGGCAATCACACCTTCACGCACCCGAACTTGGGCGAAGCGCCCCAAAGCTTGTCCGAAATCGAACTGAATGCGACACAGCGCTTGTTCGGGGCGATCACCGGCCGCTCGATGCGTCTGTTCCGCCCGCCTTATTTCGGCGACGCGGAGCCCACGACGCGCGACGAGGTCTTGCCGATCGAAATCGCGCAAGCGATGGGCTACGTGACCGTCGGCCTCTTGGTCGATCCCGACGACTGGCAGCTGCCGCCGGCCGACGAGATCATCCGCAGCGTCACCGCGCAGCTTGCCAGCGACAATCCCGAGGAACGCGGTCAAGTCGTGCTCTTGCATGACGCCGGCGGCGACCGCTCGCGAACCGTGGCGGCGCTCGGGCCGCTGATCGATAAGCTGCGCGCGAAAGGTTACACCTTCGTGCCGGTCCGCGACCTGGCGGGGCTGACGGCGGACCAAGCAATGCCGAAATTGCCGCCCGACGCGCTCGAGTACGCGGTCGATACGCCGATGTTCTTCCTTCTGGGCCGGATCGGGCACGCGCTGCACGCGCTGCTCGTCGCAACGATCGCGCTCGGTGTCGCGCGCCTGGTGTTTCTGGTCGTCTTCGCATTGAAGAACCGGCGCGACGAGAGTTTGCGTCAACCGCCGGCCGAGGATGCCGACCGACCGCTGTTGTCGGTCCTCATCCCGGCTTTCAACGAAGCGCGCGTGATCGCAGCCTCGATCGACCGCGTCTTGGCGAGCGACTATCGCAACCTTGAAGTGATCGTCGTGGACGACGGATCGAGCGACGGCACATCGGCCGTCGTACGCGCGCGCTTTGCGTCCGAGCCCCGCGTAGCATTGCTCACGATTCCGAACGGCGGCAAGGCGCGCGCGATCAACACGGGGCTGCAGCGCGCAAAGGGCGACATCGTGATCGCGCTCGACGCCGACACCCAGTTCGAGCGCCGGACGATCTCGAACCTTGCGCGCTGGTTTGCCGATCCGAACGTGGGCGCTGTCGCGGGCAACGCGAAGGTCGGCAATCGCGTCAACATGATCACCCGCTGGCAGGCGCTAGAATACATCACCGCGCAGAATCTGGAACGCCGCGCGCTGGCGGGGCTGGGATGCATCACAGTCGTGCCCGGCGCGGTCGGCGCCTGGCGCCGTTCGACCCTTGAGGCACTCGGCGGCTTTCCGTCCGACACCCTGGCCGAAGACCAGGATCTGACGCTCGCGGTTCAGAAGGCGGGCTACCGCGTCCTCTTCGATGCGGACGCCATCGCGTGGACCGAAGCGCCAGACACCGTAAAAGGCCTGGCCCGCCAACGCTTCCGTTGGGCGTACGGAACGCTGCAGTGTCTGTGGAAGCACGCCGATGCCGCGTTGCGGCCGCGCTATCGCGCGCTCGGCCTCATCGCGCTGCCGCAAGTCTTGCTCTTCCAGATCGCGCTGGCAGCTCTCTCCCCGCTCATCGATCTCTTGTTGGTCTGGCAAGTGGCCGTCACGGCGCTCGATTATTTTCAGCATGGCGCCGCCGCGAACGCCGGCAATCTGATGGAGATGGAAGGTTACTACGCCCTGTTTCTCGCGATCGACTTGGGTGCCGGCGCTTTCGCCTTCGCGCTCGAGAAGGGCGAACAGTGGCGCCTCTTGTGGTGGCTCGCGCTGCAACGCTTCGGCTATCGCCAGCTGATGTACTACGTCGTCGTGAAGTCGCTTGCCGTGGCGCTTTCCGGCGCCATCGTCGGCTGGGGCCGATTGGAACGCAAAGCCACCGTGGCACCGCTGCCGCACGCCGCGGAGTAGCGCGAGCGGCATGTAATGAACGACCGATCAAGCAATCGTGAGCAGCCTTGCCGCGCCCGGCGCTTCTGATATTGCAGGCGCCGGCTGCCACACTGAGGGGTTTCATGCTCACGTTCCGATCCGCTGCGCTGATCGCGCTCGCCGCTTTCGCGCTCACTGCTTGCGTCGACGACTTGCTGAGCGACGCGCCCGCGCAACCGCCCGCAAGCGAAACGGCCTCGGGCTCGAAGGAATTGCGCCAGCTTTTCGCCGACAGCGACGAGGCGGCCCTGAAGCTCAACCCCATCGGCGCCCTTTTCCGCGGCGACCAGCGCTATGCCGATGAGTTCGGTGACTACATCACCGATACCTACATTGACCAGCAGCGCCGCAACGCCGACGCGGACTGGCGTCGCCTTCACGCGATCGACCGCTCCGCCTTGAGCCCGCAAGATCGGTTGGCCTACGACGTGTTCGAGTACCAGACGCGCCAGGCGCAAGAAGCGCTGTCGCCCGAACTTGTGGCGTTGACCGCCGTGCGGCCGATCGACCATATGAACGGCTTCCACATTCAATATCCGGACATCAGCTCCGGCAAATCCGCCGCGCGCTTCCAGACGGTCGAGGACTTCGACAACGGGCTGAAGCGCATGAACGGATTTGCCGTGTATCTCGACCGCTGTATCGAGCGCATGCGCGAGGGGATGAAGACGCACGTCGTCGAAACCCGCCTGACCGTCAGCAAGATGATCCCCCAGCTCGAAGAGCTGATCGCGCAAGGCGTGGAGAAGAGCCCGTTCTGGCAGCCGATCGCGTCGATGCCGGAATCGATTCCGACCGCGGATCGCGCGCGATTGACCGCCGCCTACCGCGCCGAGATCGAGACGAAGATCATCCCGGCCGACAACCGGCTGCTGCAATTCCTGAAGACCGATTATCTACCGGAGTCACGTAAGACCGTCGGCCTCAGCGGCATGAAGGGCGGCGCGAAGCTTTACAAATTCCTCGTCGAGCAGCAGACCACGACGAAGCTCACGCCCGACGAGATCCACAAACTGGGCCTCTCCGAAGTCGCGCGCATCAAGGGCGAGATGGAGGCGGTGCGCAAAGCCGTGAAGTTCAAAGGCTCGCTGCACGCGTTCTTTCAGCACCTGCGCACCGCGCCCGAATTCGCGCCGAAAACGGCCGAGGATCTGCAGAGCCGCTACGCCGACATCAAAGCGCGCATCAGCGCCGCCGTGCCCCAAGACTTCTCGCTGACGCCCAAATCGCCGCTCGAAGTGCGCCCGGTGCCCGATTATCTCGAACAGAGCCAAGCCGCCGGCTACTACAACCCCGGCACGCCCGACGGTGCGCGCCCCGGCGTCTTCTACTTCAACAAATACGACCTGCCGTCGCGCAAGATCTGGGGCATGGAAACGCTCTTCCTGCACGAAGCGATCCCCGGCCACCACTTCCAGATCAGCCTGGCGCAGGAAAACACCGGCCTGCCGAACTTCATGCGCTTCGGTGGCAACACGGCCTACGTCGAAGGCTGGGCACTCTATTCCGAATGGCTCGGCCGCGAACTCGGCATGTACAAAGATCCCTACCAGTTGTTCGGTCACTTGAACGACGAGCAGCTGCGCGCCATGCGCCTCGTCGTCGACACGGGCCTCCACGCGAAAGGCTGGAGCCGCGAGCGCGCGATCAAATACATGCTCGACAACTCCGCGATGAGCGTGACCGAAACGACGCAAGAGGTCGACCGCTACATCGCCAACCCGGGCCAAGCCCTCGGCTACAAAGTCGGCCAGCTCACGCTGAAGCGCCTGCGCCGTGAAGCCGAGCAAGCCATGGGCTCACGCTTCAGTGCCAAGGACTTCCACGCCCAAGTCCTCGACACCGGCTCTCTGCCGATGGAAATCCTCGAAGCCAAGATCCACCGTTGGATGCAGGCAGCCCACTAGCAGCTCTAGAGTTTGTGTCATGGGGTCTTGCGGACCACAACGCAAAAACACATGCAATCCGTGCCATCACGCCATCACTTCCGCAGATATGCGCCGTTCTTGCCATCACGGATCCATCACATGTGATGTCACGCTGTGGCTCGCCCCCCGAACTCGCCGCCGTCGTCTTCATCCGCTCAAATTGTCAAGTTGCAGCACGCCGCACGCAGCGCGGAATCTTTGCGTATAAGTATAGCTAATAGGGCGGAATTTTCAAGTCCGTTCGTGCCCGTTTTCTCGCGCCAGCGCGACGGATTTCACCAGCGCCACCACCTTCGCGCCCGGCGCGAGGGTCAGGCGGTGCACGGCGTCGGCCGTAACCTCCGCGACGAGCCGCCCCTCGCCTACCCGCAAGGCGAGTCGAACCACATGCGCCGACGCCGGTCGCATCTCCTCGACCACGGCGTCGAACATGTTCTGAACTGAGATCGCCGAAGGCCGCTCCAGCGCGATCGCGACATCGCGCGCCGCGACCCGGATCGCAACCCGCGCCCCGACTTGGCGCCTCTGCAGCGGCAGCTTGAACGCGCCCGCATGCGTGTCGATCACCGACAACCCGCGCGCCTCGTCATGCGACGCCAGGCGTCCGTCGAGAATCGAGCCGAGCCCCAGCGCCTCCGCCTCCGCCGGCAAATCGAGCCGGCTCGTCACCTCGCCGAGCTTGCCCGACACGACGGCCGCGCCGTTCGCGAGCAGCACCACATCGCTCGCGAGCCGCAACACTTCATCCGCGTCATGCGTCACGTAGATGACCGGAATGCCGAAGCGCGAATTGAGCTCTTCGAGATAGGGCAGCACCTCGTCCTTGCGCGCGGCATCGAGCGACGCCAGCGGTTCGTCCATCAAGAGTACGCGCGGCTGCGCCAGCAACGCGCGCCCCACCGCGACCCTCTGGCGTTCGCCGCCCGACAGCGTCGCGGGCCTGCGCTCGAGCAGGGCCTCAAGCCCCAGCACGCCGATCACGCTCTGCGCATCGATCGCCTTCTCGCCGCGCGCCCGCGCAAAACCGTAAAGCAGATTCTGCCTCACGCTCATATGCGGGAACAGGCGCCCGTCCTGAAACACCACGCCCGCGCGACGGTGTTGCGCCGGCACATCGATGCGCCGTGCCGCGTCGAACAAGACGGCGTCGCCGACTTGGATGCGCCCGCGCTCCGGGCGCACAAGACCGGCGATCGCCTTGACGATCGTGCTCTTGCCCGCGCCCGAGCGCCCGAACAGCGCCGTCACGCCGCCGCCCGCGCTGAACGCAACCTTGAGCGCGAATTGGTCGAGCCGTTTGGCGATATCGACGTCGATCATGTGGTCAATGCGCGCACGCGCCGCGCCAGAATCTCGGAGATGATCAACCCGCCGAGCGCGATGACGATCGACAACGCAGCAAGCCGCGCAGCCATCGCATCGCCGTCGGGCGTCTGGATCGCCTGATAGATCGCAAGCGGCAGTGTTTGCGTTTCCCCCGGAATGTTCGACGCAAAGGTGATGACCGCGCCGAACTCGCCGAGGCTCGCCGCGAACGCGACGACCGCGCCAGCTAAAATCCCGGGCAGCATCAGCGGCAGGGTGATCGACGCAAAGCGGTCGAGCGCACCCGCGC
>JBGOVA010000245.1:0-5513 GCA_041477875.1 Micropepsaceae bacterium
CGCCTACCGCCCAGCAAAGGTCGGCGTCGGCCTTGCTGAGGAACGAGGGCCCCATACGGCGGAAGGCGATGCCGGCGAACGCCAGCATCGCGGCCACCGCGAAGGTGATGACGAGCAGGTAGTTTTGCCCGAGGATTTGCCACAGCGCATAGAAGCTCTCGCCCGGGTGAAGGTCGCGTTGGAGCATGGCGTCGATCAGGCCGACCACGACGCCGGCCGCGCCCGCGAGAATGCCGATCGGCAGTTGGGGCGCGGACGGCAATTTCAACTCGGCCCAGGCGCTCACCCCGGCGCCGACCAAAATGCCGTACGCGACGACGCTCACCTTCGGATAAAGGTGGAGGTCGAAGCCGGTCCATGCGCCGAGGTTTTCCGCGAGCGCGTGCAGGTACGGCTGAGCCCAGCCGAGGAAGAAGTTGAGAAACGCGTTGTACGTGTCGACGAGGAGTTCGACCGGCACGGCGATGCCGCCTTCCCACGTCTTCACGATCAAGGCAAAAATCGAAAGGCCGCCCATCAGCGTGCCGAGCACCTTTTGAGTGCGCGCAAAGGTGCTTTCGCTTCTCCTGTTCGGCGCCGTCGCGTCCGCCATGATTCCCCCTCCCGCGCGTTCTGAGTCCGCGCGAGTGTAGCGTGCGTGAGGGTCGTGCGTCAGCCGCCCTTCTTGGCGCGCGCAAGGCGGGCCGCGAAGGCCTCTTGGTCGGGCACAAACCAAAGCTGGTCGCCCTTGTTCGCCTCGTGCGCCAGGTCCACGCGGGAACTTGTCATCGATTGTTGCAATCCGCGCCTGCCGACACATTTTGCGACAAAGCGTGTGTTGGAGGCCCTGAGAAACTCACCCGCGGTTCATCGCGCAAGTCGCGATCATGAAATTCGAGTGGTGCTGCGGGCGGTTGCGCCCCGCGGTGTTCCTGACGCGTGGCGCGCCACAAGTCTTCTTCTCCAGGAACTCACACGGAAGGGTACTTCGCATGAACAAATGGACAATCGCGACGATCGGCGCGGCGGTGATGGGCTTGAGCCTGATCAGCGCCTCCCCTTCGTCCGCGCGCGGCAACGACCAATGGCGCGGCGACGGGTATAGCCGCAACGACGGTTGCAACGACCACGACCGCTACAGCGGCAATCATCGTCGCCACGACCGCGACGGCGAGCGCCGGTACGGCTGGGGCGGCAACGGGGGCGGCAACGACGGCTGGTACGGCAACCGCAGAGGCGGGCGCGACGGCGACCATCGCTGGCGCGGCGGCGATAACAGGTGGCGCGATCATGACGGCGACCGCGGCGATCGGCACGATGGGCGCCGCGACGGACGCGGCGACGGTCGGGGCGACTGGCGCTAGTTCGCGATCGTTGAGTAAGGAGCGGCCGGGCGACGAGTCCGGCCGTTTTCAATTACGGGGACATATTGGTTCTTGGATGACTTTTTACCCGATTTCTGCTATCCAATGCGCTCCGCGGAGGCAAAGACCGCGCTGCCACTTGACAATTTGATCGGATGAGACGGGGCCGCTCGGCCGTGTGGCATCACATGTGATGGCAGCGTGATGGCAAAAACCGCGCAGATCCGCCAATGTGATGGCGTGATGGCGCGGATTGCGTGTGTTTTCCGGAACGCGATCCACCACGCACTTACCACCAGAGCTTGTGCCCGCGCGTGGACCTATTTCTCGCTCAGCTTGAGCTTCACGTAGTCGTAGAAGTTCAAGGTTTTTCCGCCCGCGACGAATTTGGCGGACTTCCAATCCTGGTTCGGTTCGCTGCCGTAATATTGCTCGGGCGAATAGTCGGGGAGTTCGGCATTCGACGCCAGGACGAAACGGCCGTTGACGAGCGCGCCGTCGGCGTCGGTCGTGTAGTCGACAAGCTTGATCGGGCGGAAGTTGCGAAAGCCCGCGCCGAGTTGGGGCGCGGAGCGCGGGAATTGCGCGCCGTAAGCGGCGCGCGTGACTTGGCGGTCGGGGTTCGAGTCCACGTAATGGATCGTGCCGTCGGGATCGACCTTGTAGACGTACACCACGTGGCCGTTGGTGTCGTAGATCACCGTGCCGGGGCGGATCGCGCCGCGCGCGATCTTGGGCGAATAGAAATCGCTGGCGGAAAAGCCTTGGTCGTAAGTGTACTCGACGCGGAACATCGCGGTCGACACCCAGCCGCGAAGATCGGCGAGTAGCTTCACCGGGTCGGCGGCCGGCTGCCACTCGAGCTGAAGGCGTGCGATGACCATGTTGCCGGCATCCGAGAAGCGCACGTCGTCGGTCGGGCCCGAACGCGACATGACGTAAAGCGGATAGGAAAACGGCAGGCCGTTCTTCCAGGCGAAATAAGCGCGCAGCTGATAGATGAAGTCGGCGCAGTCGCCGTCCATTTTCAGCTCGGGCGGGTCGCTGTCGCGATAGGGGTTTGCCGTGCTTTTGAAGCAGACCTCGGGCGTTGCGCAGTCGCTTTCGCCGAAGCCCGCGACGAACTGGCCGAAGTGCTCTTCGTCGCCTGTATCCCAGTGGTCCTTGGTAATCTTCCAGCTCGAAGCGGCCGCGGGCGCGGCGGCGACGGCGAAAAGCCCCAGCAAAGCAGCAGCGACGGCGGTACGCATGGCCCCACTCCCTTTCCCCGGAGAGATGCAATCACTGCTTTTGCGCGGAAGGCAAGGGCGGAAGTTGCGGCTTGCTGTTCCCTCCGGCGCTGCGATGGGGCAAAATCGCCGCCTGCCCGCCGGGACGCGCGGGTTCTTCCGCCCAGGGCAGCAAACGCTCAAGGGGAGGCGCGCACGCATGCTCACAACCATCTCAAAGCTCGCAGTTCTAACAGCCGTCGCCTCGGCGGCGCTGTCGGCGGCGGCGTTCAGTGCCGATCGGACCACGCCAATGTCGGTCACAGTGGGTGCCTACGAAATCCGAAACGCCGATCGCGGCCTCGCGAAGCGCGTGAAGGTCTTTCACGACGGGCAGCGGATCGCCACGATCGTCTTGCGGCGCGGACAATCCAGTTCGTATTGCTGCGCGCCCGACAGCTGCAAGGAGGTCGAGACGCTTGTCGCCTGCACCACATTCAAGATGACGTGCGACAAAGACGGCGCGTGCTCGCCGGGCTAGGGACCTATTGCAGGCGTTCGAGTGTCCAGAGCGCGACGGCGACGGCGACGAGGGCCCCTAAGAGCTGCAAGCCGAAATACGTGCCAAGGGAAAGGCCGCCTTCGCGGCCGCTGTGGGCCGCCTGGAACTCGGAATAATTGCGCCAGCCCGACGCGGTGCGCCAGAGGACGAGGATCATGATCAGCGCGACGACGATCATGTCGTAGGCGATGTGGCGCGTGTCCTCGTTGATGATCGCGGCGAACACTTGGTCGCCGATGGCGTGCGCGAAGGAGCGGTAGAACTCGACGAGCTGCATCGGCACGGCCGCGAAGACGAAGCCGCCGGTCGCCTGCGCGAGGCTGATCACCGCAAGGGCCGCGATCGCCACGCCCGCGACGCGCAACGGCGCGTGCAGCGAGAAGACGTGGGCCGGCAATTTCTTGAACTCATGCCAGGCGGAGGCGAAGGAGTGCATCGTCGCGTGGCCGAAATAGTTGAAGAGCTCCCAGCCGATGTTGCTGACGATGCCCGACAGCGCCGTCAACCAAAGCCAATGCATAAGCGGGAGTTCGACTGCATCCGTCGTCATGGCGATCCCTCACCCGATCACGCCAAAAGCGATGCTTGCCCGATGAGACGTTGGGCGAATTCGATTTCGATTCTTGGACGCGCATATAGGAAGCGAGTAAGGCGGTTGCCAGATGCCGTTCCGCAGGCGTTCCAAGTTTTATATTTCCTTTACAGGCGCGCGTTGCCGGAAAGGAAAGAAACGAAGGATTTCCTCGGCATATCGAGGGCCTTGCGGCAGGCAAAACAATGCTACACTTGCACTTGGACGAACCCTCGCGCCGCCGCCGGAAATCTCGGCGCCGCCGGCGCCCAACGCTTCGAGACGTTCCATGCTTTTGACCATCGAACAGCATCGGGCGGAGCATCCCGAAATCCGCGGCGACTACACGATCGACCAACATTGGGAGCGCTACACCAAGGCCGATCACGCGACGTGGCGCACGCTCTACAAACGGATGGAAAAGATCCTGCCCGGCCGCGCGTGCGACGAGTTCATGCAGGGCTTGCAGAAGCTCAAGATCGGCGACGAGCAGATTCCCGACATGGAGCGGTTGTCGGACGAGCTCTACAAGCTCACGCGCTGGCGCGTGGTCGCGGTGCCCTCGCTCGTGCCCGACGATACCTTCTTCGAGCACCTGGCGAACCGACGGTTTCCGGCGGGGTTCTTCATCCGCAAGCCGGAGCAGCTCGACTACATCGAAGAGCCAGACGTGTTCCACGACGTGTTCGGGCACGTGCCGATGCTGGCGCTGCCAGTCTTCGCCGATTACATGGAGGCCTACGGCAAAGGCGGCTTGCGCGCGGAAGGGTTTGGCACGCTGCAAAACTTGGCGCGGCTTTATTGGTACACGGTCGAGTTCGGCTTGATCGAAAAGCCGGAGGGGTTGCGCATCTATGGTTCGGGCATCGTGTCGTCGAGCGCGGAGTCCATCTACGCCGTCGGCGACGCCTCACCCAACCGCATCCATTTCGACTTGGAGCGCGTGATGCGCACGAAGTATCGCATCGACGATTTTCAGGAGAGCTATTTCGTGATCGGTTCGTTCGACGAATTGTTCAAGGAAACCTACAAAGATTTCGCACCGCTCTATACGAAGCTGAAATCGGGGCCGACCTACGAGCCGGGCACGATCCTGCCCGCCGAGCGGCTGCATCATCGCGGTACGCAGCGCTACAAGGCGGGATCGCACCGCGCAACCGCGTGAGCGAACCGGTGGGGAAATCGCTGAACATCGCCCATCGCGGCGGCGCGGGCCTGAGGCCCGAGAATACGCTCGCCGCGTTCGCGCACGCGCTCGACCTGGGTGTCGACGGGTTCGAGCTCGACGTGCATGTGTGCAAGGACGGCACCGTCGTCGTGTTCCACGACGACGCCTTGAAACCCGAGATCGTGCGCGGTGCGGACGGCCACTGGATCGAAGGGCCGGGGCCCTTGATCAAGGATCTGACGTTCGCGGAACTGCAGAGCTACGACATCGGGCGGCTGAGGCCCGGCACGAAATATGCCGCGCGCAATCCCGCCCAAGTCGCGCAAGACGGCGAGCGTATTCCGCGCCTGGCCGACGTCATCTGGCTGATCAATCGCTCGGGCGGGTCGGAGCGGTTGTGGATCGAGCTCAAGACGAACTTCATCGACCGCGCGCGAAGCGCAGCGCCCGACGTGATGGCGAAAACCGTCATGCGCGTCCTGAAGCGCGAGAAGTTCCTCGATCGCGCCATCCTGGTCGGGTTCGATTGGCCGGCGTTGATTGCGGCGAAGAAGATCGAGCCCAAGGTGCAATGCTGGTTCACGACTTTGCCGCAGAGTTGGTTCGGCGATGCGCCGCCGCCCGCGGAACATGGGCCGCCGCCAAAGGCCGAGCTTGAGGC
>JBGOVA010000183.1:0-8835 GCA_041477875.1 Micropepsaceae bacterium
CTACGAAGCCAAAACTCAGCTCTCGCGCCTTGTCGAAGAGGCGGCGGGCGGAAGCACCATCATCATCGCCAAGGATGGAAAGCCCAGGGCCAAACTCATCGCGCTCGACGGCGACACGTCGACAAGAGCGCCGCGCAAGCTCGGGCAGTGGAACGAGGCGAACAAGAACTTCGACTGGGACAAGTGGGAGCGGGCGTCCAAGGTCTTGGACAAGGAGATCGAACATCTGTTCAATGAGGGCGATGTGCCGAGCGCGCTGGATGAGGCCGCTCCCAGCAAGCGCAGGAAGGCGAAGGGCTTCGCTGAGAAAGGGAGACCTTTCAGACCGCGGCGTGAGGGACGTAAGCGCAAGTGAGCCGCTTTCTCCTTGATACTCATGCCTATCTTTGGAGTCTTGGAAGATCGGGCAGGCTCAAGCCCGCCGTAGCCGTCGCGCTCGCGGAGGCCACAGAGATCTGCGTGAGCGTCGCGGTGCTGTGGGAGGCGTGCATCAAGGCGGGCCTCGGGAAGCTCGATCTACCTCAGCCCCTTCAGGATGATCCGGCGCACGGATTCCGCGCGACGCTGGCGAACACGCGCTATCGCTTGCTGCCAATTGAACCGGAGCACGTGGCTCTCGTGCGCAACCTGCCTCGCTATCACCGAGACCCCTTCGACCGCATCCTCATGGCCCAGGCCATGCACGAGGGGCTTATCCTCGTCACCCACGACGACATCTTCGACCGCTACGGCCTGCGCACGCTGAAGACGTGAGCCGCGGCGCGGTAGTTGACCACGGCCGGAGAAACCCCGTATCGCCTGTCTTAACCCGCTTTTCGGCGGATCGTGTCCAGGATTGCTGATGCACCCCGCCGAGCGTTACCACGCCCTTGTTGCCGAGAGGAAGTTGACGGGCGATCCCGCGCAGGAGCGCGTCGCGGCCGCGCTCGAAAGCTTGGCCGTGGTGCTCGATTCCTTCGAGCCGGGCCGGAAATCGCTCTTGGGATTGGGCAAAGCGCCAACCCCGCCGCGCGGCCTCTACATTCACGGCCCTGTCGGACGCGGCAAGTCGATGCTGATGGACATGTTCTACGAGACGGTCGACTTCGCCCCCAAGGCGCGCGTCCACTTCCACGACTTCATGGCGCGCGTGCATGCCGACGTGAAGCTTTGGCGTGACAAAGACCCGGGCGATCCCATCCCGCATGTGGCGGTTGACATTCGCGCATCGACGGCGCTGCTCTGCTTCGACGAATTCCAGGTCACCGACATTGCCGACGCGATGATCTTGAGCCGCCTGTTCAAAGCGTTGTTCGATTTGGGCGTCGTGGTTGTGGCGACGTCCAATCGCCACCCGCGTGAGCTCTACGAAAACGGCATCAACCGCCAGCTCTTCGTGCCTGCGATCGATCTCATCGAAAGCCGCATGGATGTGGCGGAACTCGACGGCCCCATCGACTACCGTCTCGCGCGTCTTGAGCGCAGCCGTGTCTACTTCACGCCGCTCGGGCCAGACGCCGACATGGCGCTCGACGGCGTCTGGCACGACTTAACCGGCGTGGCGCATGGCATGCCGGGCGCGCTCGAGGTGCTGGGCCGGGCGCTGGCCGTACCCGAGCAAGCAAAGGGCGTGGCGCGCTTTACGTTCGATCGGCTTTGCGTCGCCGCCTTGGGCCCGCAGGACTACCTCGCGCTCGCCGACACGTATCATGCGCTCGTGCTCAAGGACGTGCCACAACTGACGGCCGATCAGCGCAACGAGGCGAAACGCTTCGGCACGCTGGTCGACGCGCTATACGAACGCTCGGTGAAGCTGGTCTGCTCGGCGGCGGTCGCGCCCGCGGAACTCTACCGCGCGGGCGACGGCGCCTGCGAATTCGAACGCGCGGCTTCACGCCTCATAGAAATGCAGACGCCCGATTATCTCGCGCGTCTGCACAAGCCAAAAAACAGATAGGTCCGATTATTCCTGCGGCATCGGCACCAGCGGTGCCGGGCCTCCCGTCGCAGCCGGTGGGGGTTCGCTCGACATTTGCGCCACGGCAGGCTCCGTGACGGCTGTCGCCACATGCTCGGCCGGAATATCGCCCGGCACTTGCACCGGCGCGGACCCTGTCGCTTCGAGAGACTGGTCGGCGCGTGCCGGCGGCTGATAGACGTCGGGCTCCTCCGGCTCGATGCGACGCACGCGCGCGGCGGTGCGCACGGGCTTTGCCGGCGCTGCTTCCGCTTGCGCGGCCGGCGCCAACGCGGCGGCGGGCTTTGCACGCGGCCGGGCCCCGATCAGTTGGCCGGGCTCGATCGAAGCCACTGTCGTCGGCAGCGACGCGCGTGCCGGCGGCTGCTCGAGAACCGCGAGCGGCGAAGGAACCGATGCGGGCTGCGCGCTCGCTTGCGTGATGAATGTCGTCGGCGCGTCGGCGCTCGCCGTTTCCGTCGCATCGATCGGCGCGGCGCTCGTCGTGGCTTCCGCGCTCGCGGGCGTCGTTGTGGAGAGGATCGGGCGCAAGCGCAACACGACGACGGGCTCGCCGTTGATCAGCGTCGATGCGACAGGCACGCTGCTCGTCGCGGTTGCGAAGAACGGGCCGCCTTCGCCGTTTGTCGCGGGTTGCACGGATGCGGCGAACGACTTCTCGTCGATCGCGGGTTGACTGGTATCGATCGGGACTTCGATCTCGGGGGTTTTCACTTCGCGCCGCGCCGGAGCTTGCGGCGCCGCATTGCTGACCATGCGCGGGCGCTGCGCCGTCTGGCTCGCGGCTTCGCCGTCGACGACATCGCTGTCGACCGTCATGCCTGCGGGCAAGAACGCGAGCGACTGCGACGAAACGCTGCCCGTCGCCAACGCCGCCACGTCGATCGTCTGCGCCGCTTGCGCGCGCGCCAATTGACGTTCGTTCTCTTCCGCGAGTTTTTGAGTCTTGATCTGAGCCCAAATCACATCGGGGTTGTTTTCGTTCTCGCCCGCGCCGACGCTCGCCGGCATGTACTTGGGCGCGGCATAGATGATCGTGCCGTCAGGATCGATGCGCTCCACGAAGATGCCGTGGAAGTCTTCGCGCGTGGCGAGCGAACCCGGCTCCTCGCACACATCCCGGTCTGCGCGCAGCAACCCTTCCGAGAACCGGCAATCCTTGCCCGTTATGAGAGAGGCCGCGTGTTCGCCCAAATCGGCGCCCGTGAACAGGGTCGAAGCAAGGCCGGCGAAGGAGGAGATGGAACTGAGTGTGATCCCGCCGATCGACGCGGCACATCCACCCAGCATTGACGTCGAAAGAAGAATCCCAACAAGCGCGACTGGACGCATGACGAACTCCACGTTGGCGCTGTCGAAACCGGGCCGCGTCTTCCCCCGAAGTGTGGGGCCAGTCTCGCTGCGATACGGAACGATTAATGAACTGCAACTTTGATGCCGCACCCTACATCCAATTAAAATTTGAATCAATAATTGAGTTGACAGTGGTGCATAAATCACATGTGCACGCAGCGCTTGTGCGCTTGCGATTGAGTCGTTACCTGCGTTACCCGTGCCACGGTTAACGACATCTAAACAGACTTGGTGAATGTGAAGCGCGGTGCCGCGCACAACCCTCACACGGAAAGATTCAAAATGGCTCGCAGAAAAATTGCATTGATCGGCGGCGGACAAATCGGCGGCACGCTCGCGCATCTCGTCGGCTTGAAAGAGCTGGGCGACGTCGTGTTGTTCGACATCGTCGAAGGCTTGCCGCAAGGAAAGTCGCTGGATATTGCGCAATCCGCACCCATCGAAGGTTTCGACACCCGCTTCAAGGGCACGCAGTCGTACGCTGATATTGCAGGCTCCGACGTCGTCATCGTCACCGCCGGCGTGCCGCGCAAGCCGGGCATGAGCCGCGACGATCTTCTCGGCATTAACTTGAAAGTAATGTCCGCCGTCGGCGACGGCATCAAGCAGCACGCGAAAGATGCCTTCGTCATCTGCATCACCAATCCGCTCGACGCGATGGTGTGGGCGCTGCGCGAGTTCTGTGGATTGCCGCACAATAAAGTTGTGGGCATGGCCGGCGTTCTCGACAGTGCGCGCTTCCGTCATTTCCTCGCCGACGAATTCAACGTCTCGGTCGAAGACGTCACCGCCTTCGTGCTCGGCGGCCACGGCGACACGATGGTGCCGCTCACGCGCTTTTCCACCGTTGCGGGTATTCCATTGCCGGAACTCGTCAAGATGGGTTGGATCAAGCAGGAGCGCCTCGACCAAATCGTGCAACGCACCCGTGACGGCGGTGCCGAAATCGTCGGCATGTTGAAGACCGGCTCGGCTTTTTATGCGCCGGCGACGGCCGCGATCGCGATGGCCGAGAGTTATTTGAAGGACAAGAAGCGCATCCTCCCGTGCGCCGCCTACGTCAAAGGCGAGTTCGGCTTGAAGGACCTCTATGTCGGCGTGCCGTGCGTGATCGGGGCGGGCGGCGTCGAAAAAGTCATCTCCCTCACGCTGCAGCCCGACGAACAGGCAATGCTCAACAAGTCGGTCGACTCGGTGCGCGGTTTGGTCGACGCATGCAAGAAACTCGAGCCCAGATTGGGATAGCTCGATGGCGTCGCCGTCGCGCGAGCAGCCGTTCGTGTTGGGCGGTCTCAGGGTCGATCCCGCGCGTGGCGTGATCGCGCGCGCCGACGGCCGCGAAATCCACCTGGAGCCGCGCGCGATGGACTTGCTGATGCTGTTTGCGGCGGAGCCGAACACGGTCCTGTCGAAGGAACGCATCATCGCGAGCGTGTGGGGCGGGCGCGCCATCGGCGACGACACGCTGGCCGGCGCGGTCAGCAAACTTCGCTCCGCGCTCGGCGACTGCAGCCGCATCGAGACAATTCCCAAGCGCGGATACAGACTCCTGCAGGCCGAGGGCGAACGGGCGCCCAGTCCGCCGCGCCGCGCTTCCTCGGAATGTGAAGCGTTGATCGCCAAGGGCATCGCAGCCCTGGCCACGCCGTTGCCGCAAGGTGCCGCGCAGGCGCGTCTCTATTTTGAGGGCGCGATCAAGAGCGACCCAAGCTCCAGCGACGCGCATGCGGGCCTTGCCGAAACGATGCTGGCCCAGCATCGCATGGGCCTCGGCCGCGATCTTGCCGTGACGGCAAAGGCGGTGGCGCTCGCCGCCACATCTCTCGATGCCTTGTCGGCGCGCGCCTGGTCGACGCTCGGCTACGCCACGCTCATCGCCGATCGAGACTTCGCAACGGCGGATCTGGCATTGACGAAGGCCATCTCGTTCGCTCCCGCCTCGAGTGCGCCGCGCCGCATTCGCGCCTTTGCGCTCTCGACCGTCGGCCGCTTTGCCGAGGCCGAACGCGAAGCGCGCCGTGTGCTCGAACTCGAGCCCCTGTCGCTGCGCTCGCGCACGGAGTTGGCGCAGCTTCTGCTCTTGGCGCGGCGCTACGCGCACGCGCTCGCCGAAGCGAAACGCGCGATCGCCGCATCGGCTCAGTCCGCAGAGGCATGGTTCGGCAAGGGCTGGGCGCACTACTTTCTTGGGGACGAAAAGGAGGCCGTGCCCGCGCTGCTCGAAGGTCTGAAGCTCTTCGGAACAGACGCCGCGGGTTGCGCCGAACTGGCTCGCACCTATGCCCACGAGGGTTTTGCGACCTTCTGCGCCCGTGGCGCCGATCTTTTCGACAAGCAAAAGATCGTCTTCACCCCCAGGCCCACCGACATCGCCATGTTGCGCACCGCCGCCGGCGAGGCCGACGCCGCCTTCGCCGCGCTCGACGTGGCGGCTGAGCGCGACGATCCGTTCCTCTTGCTCTTGCCGTATCTCCCGCACCTCGATCGCCTTCGCAACGATGCGCGCTTCGCCGCGCTCCTTGAGCGCGTGCGCCCTGTGCGCGCTTAAGCCCGCAAGGAATTCCCAAGCTTCCCAAGAGCTTTCGCCAAACACATTGGCGCCGCGTCGGCCGATCGTCGCTCCGAACCAACGGAGGATGACTCATGTCTATGTCTCAATCGGATTTCGAGCCCGCCCCGCAACCGGGCGCCGTCGCAACGATCGTCAAAGCCGTACTTTCGGGCTGCGCGGTCGCCGTCGTCGGTCTCGGCGTCTGGGGAGGTCTCCTGACGGCGGGTTCGATGTGGCGCGATGTGATGCCTTTGGCCGTACCGATCATGGGCGGCGTATTGATCCTCGGCGCGGCCTATCTGCGATGGAGCCGGTGGCCCAAAGCGGGTCGCGCCTATCGCCGCGCGGGATTGCGCTTCAATCGCGTTCGTCTGCACGCCTTCGTCCTGTCGCTCGTCGCGGGCTGGTCGACGATGCTGTCGAGCTTTTGCCTTTACGTTGCGCACCGCACGGTCGCGGGCATGGGCGGTGAGGGCGCACTCGCGCTTCCCAACGCGCCCTTCACGTCGCTGCTCCCGGGATTGCTGATGGCCGCCTTCGTCGCCGGTGCCGTGGAAGAAGTGGCCTTCCGTGGCTTCATGCAAGGCGCGATCGAGCGGCGCTTGGGCATCGTGCCGGCCGTCGCCATCAGCGGTTTCGTCTGGGCGCTCTTCCACACCAATCACAGCTATTTCGGCGAGGAGGCATTGGTCTGGTTCGCGATCTTCCTCGCGGTCTCGACGATGCTCGGCGCCGTCGCCTATCGCACCGATTCGCTGATCCCGGGAATCGCGGTGCACGCGGGCTTCGACGCTGCCTATTTCGTGGCCGCGGGGCTCCTGCATCCCTCGACCACCCCGATCGCCTTCGTGCAGTCGATTGCGTCACCCCAATCGTTGCTGACGGCGGCCGCGGGCGCTGGCGCCATCGCAATCCTGTCCTTGGCCGCGTTCCTGCGCGAAACGCGGGCGCACCGCCACGTTGGCTTGAAATGAAGAGCCAATGATGCACTCTTTGCCGTCCGGTCTTATTCGAAAAGCGCCGCCATGGATCTCGCCCTGTCCAAATCCGATGAGACGTTCCGCAGCGAAGTGCGCCGCTTCCTGGATGAGAAGTTGACGCCCGATCTGCGCGAGGCCGGCAGGCGCACCGGCGGTGTGCTGACCGATCCGCCCGCGACGACGAAATGGCACAAGGCGCTCTACGACAAAGGCTGGGCGGCGCCGGCCTGGCCGAAGGAATACGGCGGCCCCGGCTGGAACGAAATGCAGCGCTACATTTTTTCGTCTGAATGCGCGACGGCGCACGCGCCGATCCTCGCCAACTTCGGCACGCGCATGTGCGGACCGGTGCTGATGAAATTCGGCAGCGTCGAGCAGAAGGCGTTCTACCTGCCGCGCATCCTCGCCGGCGAAGACTATTGGTGCCAGGGCTATTCGGAGCCCGGCTCAGGCTCCGATCTCGCGTCGCTGCAGATGAAAGCGGTGCGCGACGGCGATCACTACGTCCTGAACGGCACGAAGATCTGGACGACCCACGCGCATTTCGCCAACCGCATGTTCTGCCTCGTGCGCACCGCGCAAACCGGCAAGCCGCAGGAAGGCATCACGTTTCTCTTGCTCGAAACGAAGACGCCGGGCTTCTCGGTCCGCCCCCTGATCACGCTCGCCGGCGATCATGAAGTGAACCAGTGCTTCTTCGACAACGTGCGCGTGCCGGTCGCCGATCGCGTCGGCGAAGAAGGGCAGGGTTGGACGATCGCGAAGTATCTTCTGGAGTTCGAACGCGGCAACGCCTACGCCGCCGCGCTCCAAGCGAAACTGAATGCGGTCAAGACCGCCGCCGCGATCGAGCGCAACAACGGCGACGCGCTCGAAGACGACGCCGACTTTTCGCGCAAGCTCGTCGAGGTCGAAATCGAGCTCCAAGGCTTGATGATGACCGAGCACCGCGTGATGTCGCAGTTGAGCCAGGGCCAGAACCCGGGTCCCTCGTCGTCGCTGCTGAAGGCGCGCGGCACGGAGATGGCGCAACGCATCACCGAGCTTGGGCTCGAAGCGCTGGCCTTCTATATTGCGCCCTTCGAACCGGAAGCGCGCAAACAAGGTGCGAACGTGAAGCCGATCACCCCCGAGCACGGCCTCGTCCTCACGCCGCAATACCTGAACACCCGCGCCGCCACGATCTACGGCGGCTCCTCCGAGGTTCAACGCAACATCATGGCCAAGCTGATCCTGGGCTTCTGATGACGACGCGCAGCCAATCGCACGAGATCGAACTTCCGGCCGCGCCGTTGGCGGTCTTCAACCTGTTGATCTCGCCCAAGGCGATCCGCGGCCGCTGGGACGCGCACGGCGCGATCGTCACCGAACTCGACGGCCTGTGGGTGCTCGCCTGGGGCGAGCGCGAGAGCGATCCGGACTATGTCACCGGCGCCAAGATCAAATCGTTCACCGCGCCCCAGCGCGTGGTGTTGGCGTACGACTACTGCCGCGCCCGCTCCGGTCTGCTGCCGTTCGGCGCGAGCATGACCGCCGAGTTCATTATTCAGAAGCTTCCGACCGGCTCGCTCCTGCGCGTCACGCAAAGCGGTTTTCCCGAAACCGCCGAAGGCAACGCCTTCTTCGAAAGCTGCGCCCACGGCTGGCGCGCCGCGCTGCAAGGCATCGGCATCGCCCTCTTGCCGCCCCCGCCGCGCCGCTAGCGCCCCTCGAATTTCGCTTCGCGCTTTTCGAAGAACGCCTTCACGCCTTCGCGCACGTCCTGCGACGGGTTCGACACCATCACCGACAGCGCCGCGTCGCCCAGCGACTGATCGAGCGTCTGGTTGAGCCCGCGCATCATCATCGCCTTCGCAAGCCTGACCGCGAGCGGCGCGCGTGACGCAAGCTGGCGCGCGAACGCCATCGTGCGCGGCTCGAGCTCTGCCGCCGGCACGACTTCGGTGACCAGCCCCAATTCGTGCGCCGTTTTCGCGTCGTAGACTTCGGCAAGC
>JBGOVA010000041.1:0-22610 GCA_041477875.1 Micropepsaceae bacterium
CAGTGCCGAGCATGTCGAGCGTGACATTCTCCAGCTTGATGCCGAGGTCCTCGCTGATCACCTGGCCACCGGTCACGACGGCAAGGTCCTCCAGCATGGATTTGCGCCGATCGCCAAAGCCCGGTGCTTTCACCGCAGCGACTTTGAGCCCGCCGCGCAGTTTGTTGACGACAAGCGTCGCCAACGCCTCGCCCTCGACCTCTTCGGCGATGATGAGGAGCGGACGGCCGGTCTGCACGATCGTCTCCAAGATCGGCAACATCGGCTGCAGGCTCGACAGCTTCTTCTCGTGGATCAGGATGTAGGGCTCTTCGAGTTCGGCCACCATCTTTTCCGCGTTCGTCACGAAGTACGGCGAGATGTAGCCGCGGTCGAACTGCATGCCTTCGACGACCTCGAGTTCGGTGTCGAGGCTTTTCGCCTCTTCAACCGTGATCACGCCTTCGTTGCCGACTTTCGCCATCGCTTCGGCGATCATCTTGCCGACGGAGGTGTCGCCGTTCGCGGAAATCGTGCCGACTTGCGCGATTTCGTCGTTCGACTTGACCTTCTTCGAGCGCTTCTTGAGATCGGCCACGACGTGCTCGACCGCGAACATGACGCCGCGCTTCAAGTCCATCGGGTTCATACCGGCGGCCACCGACTTCATGCCTTCACGAACGATCGCTTGGGCGAGCACAGTCGCCGTCGTCGTGCCGTCGCCAGCCGTGTCGTTCGTCTTCTGGGCAACTTCGCGCACCATCTGCGCACCCATGTTTTCGAACTTATCGGCGAGCTCGATTTCCTTGGCGACCGTGACGCCGTCCTTCGTCGAGCGCGGGGCGCCGAACGACTTTTCGATGACGACGTTGCGGCCCTTGGGACCGAGGGTGACCTTCACCGCATCGGCCAGGATGTCGACGCCCCGGAGCAACCGGTTGCGCGCATCCGAATGAAATTTGACTTCCTTCGCTGCCATTTGAATTGTCTCTCTTCGTTGTCAGTGTACGGAGGGGTTTAGAGCAACAAAAAAAAGCGGCTGGACCGGATGGTCTTAAGCCGCTTTCTTCGATGCGCTCTTCGAGCCCTCGAGCACGCCCATGATGTCGGACTCTTTCATGATCAACAGGTCTTGCCCGTCGACCTTCACTTCGGTGCCCGACCACTTGCCAAACAGGATGCGGTCGCCGGCTTTGACTTCGGGCGCAATGCGATCACCCTTTTCGTCGCGAGCGCCGGGGCCCACGGCGATCACTTCGCCTTCTTGCGGCTTTTCCTGAGCGGTGTCGGGAATGATGATGCCGCCTGCGGTCTTGGTGTCCTCTTGGACGCGCTTCACGACCACGCGGTCGCCGAGCGGACGGAACTTCATGAGGTTCTCTCCTAAATTAACGATGTGCGTCTTGTTGAATGAGAGGCTGTTAGCACTCAGAGTGCCTGAGTGCCAAAGCGCGGCGTGGATTTAAGGATCGCGCAGGCAAGCGTCAAGCCGCTACGAAAGAATATTTCCTGTTGAAAAATGTTTCTTATAAATCAATATGTTACGTGTCGCACACTGAGAGGCGCTACTCACCAGCCCGCGAGGAGGGAGAGGAAAACACGCGCGTTCTTGTCACTTTCTTCGGCGACTTCGCGCGAAAGGGGCTTTGCAACTTCCACGCTGGCGCTCACGCCGACGACGGGCGCCAGGCGAATACCGAGCCCGGACGAGCTTAGGCTGGCGCTCCTGAGCGCCGAGGGGTCCGTGCCCTCATTGCGCACTGTGGCTGCGTCGGCGAAGGCGTAGAGCTGAAGACTTGGGAGTGTGTCGAAGACATTCTGGAACGTGTAGCGGAGTTCGACCGCGCCCGCCGCGCCTTCGTCGCCGGTGATTTCGCTGTAGTCATAGGCGCGACCGAAGCGTGCGCCGCCGGCGCCGAATTCCTCCGCGCTGACCAGCGCCCCGTCGGCGAGTTGGCCGGCGGCGCTGAAGAGCACGTCGAGACCGGGCCCGAGCTTTTGCAGACGTGATGCTTCGAGGCGCAGCTTGGTGAATTGCGGACGGCCGTCGGGCCGGGTCAGAAATGCGTCGCCGTTGCTCGACGCACCGAAGACGTCAAGGCCTTGTGAGACTTCGAGCGTGATATCGTTGCGACCGCCACCGTCGAGCACGGTATAGGTCAAGCCGGCGCGCAGGACGCGCGTGTGCTCGTCCGTATCGGGGCCGACCGGATCGTCCTCTGCCGTCTCGCGAGCGTCGAACAGCATGTTGATCCACAGCGACTGGCTTCGGGCGCGTAGGATCGGGACGGATGCGCGAAGGTAAAAGCGCTTGGCTTCACCGCTGACGGCGACGGCGCTTGGCAGTTCGCCGTCTTCGGTTTGCGAGAACGACGCGCCGAGTTCGGTCCACAGGTCGCCGGCAAGCCAGCTCGAGGCGTAATTGATTTCACCGTAGACGAGTTCGTCGATCGAACTCGGCGTCGTGAAGAGCGAGGCGGCGAGCCTGTCGTCGCCGAAGACCGCATTCCAAGCGGCCCAGCCGTAAGCCTGATCGGGGCCGTGCGCGTCCGTTCCCCGGTTGTCGCTGAAGAAACGCAGCGAGAATTGCGACAACGTCGCGGCAAGCTTGAAGGTGTAGCGCGCAGGATCTTGCGGATCGGGGACCAGTTGCGACGACGTGATGCGATAACCGTAGCGATCGGCGAGAAGCAGCAGAGCGCGCTCGAACGTGTCAAGCTTTGCAGGGCGCTCCTTCAGCGTGGCGGCGAATTGGGCGTTGGCGTCCGCCTCGCTCATGCCGGTCGGTGCGACGGCCGCGATGTAACCTTCGAAAACTTTGATCTTCAGCGCGCCGCCCTGCACTTCTTGCGGCGGTATGATCGCGCGCGAAAGAAAGAAGCCGCGGTCGCGGTAGACTTGGGTGATGCAGCGCGTCAGTTCGCCGAGCCCGTGTGCGCCGACGGTCTTGCCAACGAGCTTTTCGGTGCAGGCGTCGGCGAGGCCGGGGGCTATCATGCCCTCGAGCGCAACCCATCGCAGCGTGAATGGTGGAAACGTCGCCATGTCGGCCTGTTCGGCCGACAGCGGCGCCACACCGGCCGGCCCAGCGGATTCCGGGGAAGGCTGCGGTGTCGTCGGGAGGCGCTCCTCGACGCGCTCGGGGTCGGAACTGTCGGCAGATGCCGTTGGCGCCGGGAGCACTGCCGCCGCGACCAGCAGCGCCACCACTCCGGCGCGCAGCGCGTGCAATCTCACTGTGCTTGGAACCCCGAACACGCCCGAACCGCCGCGATATCACGCACAGTGATGCTGGGCGGCTGGTTAACGAGCTGTTAACCCGGGTTTACCGAAATCAACACTTTCTCAAGCTTAAGCCCAAAAGCGCAGTTCGAATCGTGTTGGCGCCACCTCGTCAACCAAGTTTCTTTCGAACCCGTTAAGCGCGCGCGGCGAAGCTCTCTCCCCCAAGGCCGGAAACCCGTGTCCCGGCAAGATCTTGAAGCGGAGTCGCGTGTCCCATGAGTCTGATTCGCACCCTCGCCGTTCTGGTTCTCGCCCTCGCGTTTGCGACACCCGCTTTCGCCGGCGGCGCGGGCGAGACATGGCGCATCGTCGAATCCGCGGGCGCCGTGAAGGCCGGCGGCGCGGGCCTCACGCCCATCGCAGTGACGAGCAATCAGGTTCTGCCCGCCGATTCGTGGGTCGAAACGGCAGCGACCGGGCGCGCCATTCTAGTCCGCGGGACGGAATCGATCGCCGTCGGGCCGAACAGTCGGGTGCAGCTGCCCTCGCTCGAGGTCAACGGCAACACGCAGGTTCTGCAGACATTGGGCTCGGCGCTTTATCAGATCGGCAAGCAACAGAAGCCGCACTTCCAGGTCGACACGCCCTACCTCGCGGCCGTCGTGAAGGGCACGACGTTTACCGTGACCGTCGAAGAGACCACGTCGTTGGTTCAGGTCACCGAAGGCCTCGTCGAGGTTGCGACGCCCGATCGCGCCGCCGTCGAATTCGTGCGTCCGGGCTTTACGGGCATGGTTTCGCGCGATCATCGCGGCGACGTGGTCGTCGTCCAAAGCGAGCGCGGGCCTGTTGCGCCACCCAAGGGCGGAACGTCGGACAGCAAGGCGAAGGACAAGTCGACCGCGAACGATCCGCGCGCGAAGTTCGCTTCGTCCGCTCTCGGTTCGCCGGGCCGCGTCGTGATCGCAAACACGATCGGTGAAGAGAAACTCGACGTGAAATCCGTTTCGGGCGGCCTTGCGTTCAATGCCACGGAGGCGGTCGCCAAGACCACGACTTCGAGCGCGCACGAAAGCACGAGTACAAAGACTACTGGTGTGCTCGCCAACGCGACCACAGCGGTAATGGGCGTGGTCGGCGAGGCCGCCGCGCCGACTGTCTCGCCGACGGTCGAGGTCGGACCGGTCGTCGTCGCGGTCGATGTTGGAGCAGGCGCTGCGCCCGATGTCGGCGGCGGTGTGAGCGTTGATGTTGATGCAGGAGGCGGCAGTGGAACCGGTAGTGGTAGCGGCAATGTCGGCGTCGATGTCGCCGTGGGGAATGGCAGTGGTGGCGTCAGCGTTGACGTTGCTGTTGGGCCTGGGAACGGCGGCGGTGTGGGTTTGGCGCTCGGCGCCGGACACGGTATCGGCGGTCTCGGCATCGGACTCGGCGGCGGCAACGCAGGCGGCAATGGCAATGGCTCGTAGACGCCGGCGCGGGTGAGGAATTCATCACATGCCGTGGGGGACAGCGCAGCGACTGCGCAAAGCAGCAACGCTGTGGCAACCGGAGCTGATCATCTTCGTTCTTGCGGCCGCATGCGCGGCCGCAGGTCTGTTCACGGGCCTGCAGAACAAGCTCAATGATCTGAGCTTCTCGCTACTGCGCCACCCGGCCTCGGGTGAGATCGTCGTCGTCCAAATCGACGCGAAGAGTCTCGCCGCGATCGAGACTTGGCCTTGGCCGCGCAGCAAGCATGCCGAGGTCGTCGACCGATTGATCGCGTCGGGCGCGGAACTCGTCGCGGTCGACATCGATTTCTCTTCGCCGTCGAAACCCGAGGAAGACGCGCGGCTGGCGCGATCCGTCACGGCGGCGGCGGGGCATGTCGTTCTGCCGTCGTTCGTCCAGCATTCGGCGCCCGGCGTCAGCGCGGACCTGATCGAGACCAATCCCCTGCCTGCGGTGCGTGACGGCGCGTTGATCGGCAACGCCAACGTCTTTGCGCCGGGCGGCGAGGCGCGGCGCGGCAGCCTCGGCATCTATCTACCCGACGGGCGTTATCGTTCGACCTTCGCCGGACTGATCGGACAACGCGGTCGCGCCTTCGTCAGCGAATTCGACATCGACTTCGCGGTCGACCCGGCGACGTTCCGCAAGATTTCCTATGTCGACGTGCTGAACGGCAAGTTCGATCCGCGCGCCGTCACGGGCAAGCGCGTGGTGATCGGCGCGACGGCAGTCGAGCTCGGCGACCGCGTACCGGTCCCCATTTACAGCGTCATCTCGGGCGTCGAATTGCAGGCCTTGATCGCCGAGAACATCCTCACGGGCCGCATGCTGCTGTCGCCGGGGCTTGCCGGGGGTCTCGGCCTCGTCGTTCTTGTGCTGGTCTTCTTGCGTCCGGGGCGAGCCTCTTGGTCGTTCCGCAGCTTTGGCCGGCCGGCCGCGATTTGCGCGTTCCTGCTTCTCGCGGGCCCGGTGGCGATCATGGCCGCGGCGCCGGTCATCGTCGATACGGCGCCGGCGCTCGCGGCCCTGACGGGAGCTCTCTTCCTTGTCGGCGCGCAGGAGTTTGCGGCACGCGCGCGTGCCGTGTTGCGCGAGCGTTCGTCCAACAATCTGCGGCGCGCGATGATCAATCTGATCGTCGATCAAAGTTCGGACGGCATCGTGGTCGCGAATTGCCGCGGTCGCATCGAGTTGTGCAATGACCGCGCGGGGCAACTTCTCAACATCACGCGCACGGTTCTTTTGGGCCGCGATGCGTCGGCGTATCTGCCGCGCTTCGAAGGTATGGCGCAGGCGATCGAGCAGGATCCTTCACAGCGTTACGCGGATTTGAGCGTCGAGTGCGACGGGGGCGTGGTGCTGCTCGAGGTGAGCGCGCGACGAATTGCATTACAGGCACCCAGTACCGAGAACGCACAGGACATGCAGATCGACGTCTACACCTTGCGCGACGTGACGGCGAAGCGCCGGGCGTATGAGGCGGAGCGGCGCGCGCAGGAAGACCGCCTGACCGCGGAGCGCGCAAAGAGCAACTTCATCGCGAATATGAGTCACGAACTCAGGACTCCGCTGAACGCAATCATCGGTTTCTCGGAGATGATCGCCAATGAGACGCTGGGGCCCGTGGGCGTTCGAAAGTACGCCGAGTTCTCGGACCTCGTGGCGAAGAGCGGGCATCACCTCCTGGCGTTGATCAACAACGTTCTCGAAGTCTCGCGCATCGACGAGAGCGCGCCGGCGCTTCAGATCACGGAGTTCGACTTCAAAGAGTGTGCGCAATCTTGCATCACGCTGGCGCGGCGCCTGCGCGACTACAAGAACCAGACGATCATCGCGCATACGAGCGGCGCGCCGTTGCTCCACGGCGATGCGCGACTGATCAAGCATGTGTTGACCAATCTGCTGTCGAACGCGGTCAAGTTCTCGGGCGAATGCGGCAAAATCTCGATCACGGCGTGGAGCGAGGGCGAGGCGTTCGTGTTTGAAATCACCGACGACGGCGTCGGCGTCGACTCGGCGCTGATGCCCCATTTGACGGAGTTGTTCTATCAGCCCGACCTCAGCTTCACGCGCAAGCACGACGGCATGGGCGTGGGGCTCTACCTGGTGAAGCGGTATCTCGATCTGATGAAGGGCTCGCTGCGCTTCGAGAGCGAGCCGGGCAAGGGGACGACCGTGCGCGTGTCGCTGCCGGGCGGCGCGGGCCGTGTGTCCACGCCCGCCGAAGCCGCCTAGTCCTCCTAGTACTTCACGCTGCAGCCGTAAGGATCGGTCGCGGTTTCGGCGACCGGCTTGCCAGCCGACACGGCGCCGAAGGCTTCACGGACATAGTTGCGCGCGGCGGCCATGTTGGACGGATCGGTTGTCGGCTGATCGTCGATGGCGCCCATGTAGCGCAGCACGCCCGTCTTATCGATGACGAACATGTGAGGGGTCGTTTGCGCCTCGTAGGCGCGGCCGACCGTGCCCGCGGGATCGAGCAACACTGCCGTCGGGTACGCTTTGCGCGAGGCGGTCAATTGATTTGCTTCGGCGCCGGTGACGTAACCCTGTTTGCCGGGCGCGGATGAGATGATGCTGAGCCATACGGCGCCTGCGGCGGTCAGATCCTGCTGCGTTGTCTGCATATTGCCGGAGCCGTAGTGTTTGCCGACGTAAGGGCAGCCATCATTCGTCCATTCGAGGATGACAGTTTTTCCCCTGAACTCGCCCAGCGAATGCGACCGACCGTTGGAATCCACGGCGGTGAAGGCGGGTGCAGGCTGGCCAACGACCGGGCTTGCCGAAGCCGCGATCGAACTCAGTGCAAACGCTACGGCGGAAACGATCGCCAAACGCATCATTTTGTCGTCCCCAAAGTTTCCATGATCAGTGTCTCGGTCAACAATTGCGGCAGCACCTTCGGCTCGCCGCCGCCGGGCGGAAAATAGAGGTAGAGCGGCACGCCTTCGCGCCCATGCGTCTTGAGAAGCGCGCTGATTTCGGGATTCTGGTTCGTCCAATCGCCGACGAGATAGATCGTGTCGCTCGCCTTGAACGCTTCGGCGACGGCTGCGGTCGAAAGCGCCACGCGCTCGTTGTAGAGGCAGCTCACGCACCACGCGGCGGTCAAGTTGACGAACACCGGGCGGCCCTGGTCGCGCAACTCGGTCAGGCGCGCGGCGGAGTAGGGCTGCGCGGGCAACGCGCCCGTGGTTTCAGGAACCGCCGCGGTACTGGGGCTTCTGCCGGTGAACGGCAGCGCCAACGCGGCTGCGGCGACGCCGAGGCTCAGCAGGAAAACGATGCTGCTCAGAATGCGCGGGCGCGATTGCGCGGCGTGTGCTTGCACAACGCCGAAGGCCCAGGCCGCGAGCGCCAGCATCACCAGTCCGATCAGGACGCGGAACAAGCCTTCCGGTGTGACCTGTTGCGAAAGGACCCAGACTAGCCAGGCCGCAGCCGCGTACATCGGGAAGGCCAGGAATTGCTTGAAGCGCTCCATCCATTCGCCGGGGCGCGGCAAGAGGCGGATGAGGGCGGGGCTGAAGCTGAAGATCACCCAAGGCAGGGCCAGGCCGAAGCCGAGGGCTAGAAAGATCGCGATGGTGATTGGAGGACCTTGCGTGAATGCGAAGCCCATCGCGGCGCCCATGAACGGCGCAGTGCACGGCGCGGCGACGATCACGGCCAAAACGCCGGTGAAGAACGTCCCGATGAGGCCGTTTTGGTTTGCGAGCCCCTGCCCCGCGCCCTGAACAGAGCCGCCGATCTCGAAAACACCCGACAGGTTGAGGCCGACAAGCGTCAGCACGTAGGCGAGCAGGGCGACCGAAAGCGGCGATTGAAGCTGGAAGCCCCAGCCTGCGTCCTCGCCCGTCGCGCGAAGCCACAGCAGCGTGCCAGCGAGCGCAGCGAACGTCGTCATCACGCCCAGCAGGTAGGCGATGCCGTCCATCCAAGGTCGTTCGGCGTGGCCGGCCTTAACGAGGGCCAGCGCCTTCATCGAGAGGATCGGGAAGACGCAAGGCATCAAGTTCAGGATCAAGCCGCCGAGGATGGCGAAGAGGATCGCTTGCAGCAGAGGCAGGTCGGCGGCGGCGACGGTCAGCGGCGCCGGCGGTACGTTGCCGCGGTGAAGGGTCAACTCGAACGACTGAGACGGGTTGCCGCCTTGGGCCGCGAGAACGAGGACGCCGTCGATCGTGTCGACGGTCTTGCGCTTTTCGGCGTCGCGCAATTTCCAGCCGGGCGGCACGACGATGGCAAAGCCGCCCTCACGCTGTTCGGATGTCTGCGGCGCGGAGGCTTTGATGAGACCCTTGGTGAAGGGGAAGAACAGGGCGCCGACGCCGCGTTCGATGCGGTTCAAAGTCGGGAAGAAGAAGAGCGTGACGCCGGCATCGGTTGCGGCAAATCGCGCATCGAAGGAGTCGCTGTGGAGGGGCTCGCGCGCGCGCGCATCGTCGAAGGCCGCGCGCCATTGCTCGTTGACGACCGGCTCGTTCTCGACGACCGGCAGCGTCAGGTCGAGCGCGGCCTTTTCGGGGATGCAGATGTCCTTGCAGACGAGCCAGGCGACATCGCCCTTGAAGGTCACGTTTTCGCCGGGCTTGAGGCCCGCAGGTACCGTGACTTCGACCCGGAGGAGCACGTCGTCCGAGTAGCCGTAGTTCGCGAGTTCACCGAAAGGGATGCGTTCGGGATGTGGCCAGAAGATGTCGCTGACCGCGAAGCCGGGCGGTGCTGTCCACGCGATGTTCGTAGGCTCGCCCGATTCACCTGGATTGCGCCAATAGGTGTGCCAGCCGGGCTGCAGGCGCTGGTGCAGGCCGAGGGATATCTTGCCGCCGGCCGCCGGTACGCCGCTCACCGCCGACACAAGCCGGGCCTCAACGCGCGGGGTCGTAACGATGTCGGCGGCGCGCACGCTCAGCGCGGGCAGCAGCGCGATCAGCGACAACAGGAATGCCCAAACTCGTATCGACTTTGCCGACAAACCGGTTACCCACGCGCGCGGAATTTCGGGCTATATAGCGGAGGATCGGCGCCGCAGCGAGGGGCGGGGAGCCTTAACGGCGCGCCACTCGCGCGAGTGTGAACGGCCAGGGAGAACGGGCATGAGGAATTCGAACCGACAATGGCGGCTCAAGCGCCGGCCCGTCGGCGAAATCAAGGCCGGCGACTTGGAGCTGAGCGAAACGGCGAAGCCCATTCCGGGGCCAAACGAGATTCTCGTGCGCAACATCTACCTGTCGCTCGATCCCACGAACCGCATCTGGATGAGCGACATGGAGCAATACATGCCGCCGGTTCAGATCGGCGACGTGATGCGCGGCGGCACGCTGGGGGTCGTCGAGCAATCGAACGCATCCGCGTTTGCCGCCGGCGACATCGTCATTCCGGGCATGGGCGGATGGCAGGACTATACGATCGGCGCGACGAGCGGGCCGTTTCCGTCGCAGAAACTGCCGACGGTGCCGGGCATGCCCCTGTCGACGTTCCTGAGCGCGCTCGGGTTCACGGGGGCGACGGCCTATTTCGGATTCCTAGACTTGGGCAAACCGAAAGCGGGCGAGACCGTGGTCGTGTCGGCAGCCGCGGGTGCGGTCGGACAAATCGTCGGTCAGATCGCGAAGATCAAAGGCTGCCGGGTCGTCGGCCTCGCGGGCTCTGACGACAAATGCCGGCATGTCGTGAAGGAGCTCGGGTTCGATGCATGTATCAACTACAAAAAGGAAGATGTCGCCAAAGCGCTGAAGCGCGAATGCCCGAACGGTATCGACATCGATTTTGAGAATGCGGGCGGAAAGATTCTCGACGCGGTGCTCGCCAACATCAATCTGAAGGCGCGCATCGTGCTGTGCGGGTTGATATCGCAGTACAATGCGTCGGGGCCCGTGCCCGGGCCTTACAATTTCGCGAACGTCCTGATGAAGCGCGCGCGGATCGAAGGGTTCATCATCATCGACTACATGGACCGCTTCAGCGAATTCGCGATGCAAATGGCGCAGTGGCTGATGGAAGGAAAGGTCAAAGACCGCGTCGATATTTCGGACGGGCTCGAGAACGCCGTCGCGACCCTGGGCAAGCTCTTCACCGGCGGCAATACCGGCAAGCTGCTCGTGCGCGTCAGTCCGGAGCCTTGAGGAACGTTGCGGCGCTTACTTTCCGCGATCGGGCTTCGCTTCGCTGACACCGCCCTCGAGCTGAGCTTTCGGCAGGACTTCACGCGCGCCGTCGTAGGTTCCACCGACCGCCATGTAGGAATCGCCGACCGTCCGCACGCGCTGCAGCTGGCATTGCTCGGAGAATTTCTTCTGGCGGCTGGGGCCCGACTGGCGGTTCGAGGAGCGCGGCCCGCGCGAATTCAAAGGGATCGGCAGGATGCAGACATTCTATCTCGTGGGGCCCGCCAAGGCTTCTCAAACCCAAGGAGCGGTCGATGGGGCATGACACCGTCAGCATCGTCATCGAGGACAAGCCGTCGAAAGAGACGCTTGCGGTCATCGACAACGGCCTCGACATCCACAACGCGAAGTTTTCGCCGGAGCATTTCGAGGAATTCGTGACCGCGCTGAAGCTGCCCTCGGGCGAGGTCAAGGGCGGCGTCTACGCGATCGCTTGGGCGGAGATGCTGTTCATGAAATGGGTGTGGATCGACGAGGCCTATCGCGGGCAGGGGCGCGGGCGCGCGCTGATGGCCGCGGCGGAGGCGGAAGGACGGCGGCGCGGCTGCAAGGCCGTGTGGCTCGACACATTCGAGTTTCAAGCGCGGCCGTTCTACGAAAAGCTCGGCTACAGGCTGTTCGGCGCGCTCGACTATCCGATGGGGTTCAAGCGGTTCTTTCTGCAGAAAGCGTTATGACGACGGCTGTACGCCTTCGTAACCTTCGATGATCAAGAAGTCGCCCTCCGAAAACGGCGCGCGATGCGGGATCGCGGCCTGGTATTCGGGCGAGTACCAGCAATCGTAGGCGGCCTGATAGCTCGGGAATTCGATCACGACGTTGCGGGCGCGATGCCCACCTCGGGACAGTGGAAGCGGCCGCCGCGCACAAGGAAGCGCGCGCCGTATTTCTTGAGCGCCGCGGCGTTCGCGGTCAGATAGGCTTTGTATCCTTCCGGATCATGCACGTCGACCCGCGCGATCCAATACCTTTTTGTCACGATGCCTTCTCCGCCCAGTGACAATGGAGCGCGTGTGCCGCGAAGTTGCAAGCCTCTCATACGCCGTTATCGGCACGGGGGTCGGGCGTGCGCGCCGGGTCGTTCTTCCAAAAGACATAGGAGAGAACGACCGAGACGACGGACGTTGCGATCAGCGTGCCGATGAGAACGACGGTGGCCGTGGGTGAGCCGCCCGCGAGCCATGCGACTATCGTCGCAGCACCGGAGACGACAAACAGCCGTCCCGCCCAGCGATGCGTCTTTTCCCACGAGTACTCGCTCGACAGCGTCCACGGCGTGCGCACGCCGCCGAACCAATTCGAGCGCGTCTTCGAGAGATAATTTCCAATGACGATCATCAACCCGCCGACACCCAGGAAGGCATAGTCCGCGACGGCGACGTTTCGCCCCATCGCGGTCAGCACCAAAAGCCCGTGCACATAGGCCAGTAGCGCGACGACGGCGATTGCGATCGCGTTCCAGAATTTCGCGCTTGCTTCGATGTTCGCGCGGCGCGGGTCGAGGCGCGGCAGGACCCAGAGGAGCGCGGTTACCGCCGCGGCAATGACCGGCATGATCAGCAGCGCCTCGTATTTGGAGCCGAAACGATCCGCGACGCCCTCGATGTTCCAATGGACGGGAAGCTGGGCGCCGTCCGGTATCGACGGCCAAACCCACGCCGACAAACCGGCCATGCCGGCGATCAGTGCGGTGTTCGCGATCAGCAGCGGACGCATGTTCATGCTTCTAGCGCTCCTTCCCCTTTGCACCCGCCAGCGCCATGAACGCGGCCAGCGCCTCCTCCATCACCGACATATTGAGGCGATAGATGATGGTGGTGCCGTTGCGTTCGGTCGTGACGAGGTCGGCGTTCTTCAAAACCGAGAAATGTCCCGACAGCGTGGGCTTTGCGATCGTGAAATGCTGCGCCAGTTCGCCCGCGCTCATTGCGCGTTTGCGGAGAAGCTTCAGGATTTCGCGGCGCACCGGATGAGCCAACGCCTCAAACACCTTGTTCATATTTTGTTATTTAGGCAATTAGCGAAATATAGTCAAGGACTAATGCCGCAGCGGATTTGCGCGCGCTTCAATGCGTTTCGTATTTCGGGTGTTTCGGCGCGGGGAAGTATTCGATCGCTTCGGCCAGCTTGCCGTCGCGTGCTGTCCAAAACGAGACGGCCCAGAGCATCCGGTCGCCCTTGTCGATCAGAACGCGGGTCGCCGCCCAGGTGTCGAAGCCCGAGGCCTCGAGCAAAATACACTTCGCGCCCACCAAGAGTTCGCGATTGACCACGATATGGCGGTCGGCGCCCAGCACCTCTTCCTCGGTCTGAGGCCAGTCGGCGCGAAAGTCGTCGGCGAGAAGCGCGCGTGCTTCGTCCCACTTGCCCTCGTCGAAGTTCGCCCACAGGCGGCCGGCAAGCGCAACGGCGTTGGTCACAGCGCGCGCATCATGAACAGGCGGCGCGTCATGTCGAGGCCGTTCTCCGCCTGGCGACGCCAACTCTCTTCGTGTTCCGGGCCTGCGTCCGCACGCGACAGCTCGACGAAGCCAAGCGTTGTGTAGTAAGGCGCGTTCCAAGATACGTCGCGGAACGTCGTGAGCGACAGCGCGGCAAGTTTCCGATGAACGTCCGCGGCCAGCCGGTCGATCATGCGCGCCGCGAGGCGATGCCCGGCATGATCGGGATGGACCGAGACTTCTTCGATGTAGGCCCTGCCGTCCTTCGGCGACCAAAAGAGAAAGCCCGCCAATCTTCGGCTCGACGCGACGGCAACGTAGAGTCGGCCGTGGCGCGCTCGGTCTTCGAGAATCGTGGCGGGCGTCGGTTCGCCTTCGGCGACGTCCGCCATCCCGATCGACTCGAAGCGTGTGCCGGCCGCGCGTTCGAGCGCGCGCAGCTCGCGCGCGTGTTCGGTGCGACCAAGTTCGATCGAATAGTCCGACACAGTGCGTGCTATCTATTCGGACGGATGACCATGCGGCGGATCCACCATTCGCCGCTGGACCCGCGCACCCATGTCGCTTCGAAGCGGCCGGAGGCGTTGACGATCTTGCCGTCGCCCAATCGCGCGCTTTGCTTGAACTCGCCGGTCTGAATGACCGCCGGGCCGTTGTAGGACAGGTAGGATGTCGTCATCTCGTTGGAAAGGACGCGCACGTTCCCGGCGGAGGACAGCGCCTGGCGGATGGCCTCGCGCCCCTGAAGCGGCCCGCTTTGGCGTTCCCAGATGCCGTCCGGCGCATACATGTCGGCGACCGCAGAGGCGTCCATGGCGGCAATCAGGCTCGAGTAGCGCTGCAGAGATTGTTCGACCTGTCGTTCGGTCGCAGGTCCGTAGGCGATCGGCGGAGGCGGCGGCTGTTCGTGCCAGAAGGGCTGCGCACAGCCGGCCAGCGCGAGCAACGCGGCGGTCAGAAAGGCACGAGCAATTCCCTGCATCAATGCACGACCTCGAATAGTCCGGCCGCACCCATGCCGCCGCCGATGCACATCGTAACCACCACGTTTTTGGCTTTTCTGCGGCGACCTTCGATGAGCGCGTGGCCGACGAGGCGGGCGCCGGTCATGCCGAAGGGATGGCCGATCGAAATCGCGCCGCCGTTCACGTTGAGCTTGTCGTGCGGGATGTCGAGGCGGTCGGCGCAGTAGAGGACCTGGCTCGCAAAGGCTTCGTTCAATTCCCAGAGATCGATGTCGTTGACCTTGAGGCCGTGACGCTGCAGCAAGCGCGGCACGGCGAAGACCGGGCCGATGCCCATTTCGTCGGGCTCGCAACCTGCGACGGCAAAGCCTTTGAAGATGCCGAGCGGCTTCAAGTTGCGCTTCGCCGCTTCCTTGGCTTCCATCACGACGGCGGCGGAGGCGCCGTCGGAAAGCTGGCTGGCATTGCCCGCCGTGACGAACTTGTCCGGGCCTTTGACGGGCTTCAATCCTGCCAGTGCCTCATAGGTGGTGTCGGGGCGGTTGCATTCGTCCTTCGTCACCGTGTAGGGCACGTTCTTCGTTTCGCCCGTTTCCTTGTTGACGACGGTCATCACCGTTTCCATCGGGACGATTTCGTCGTTGAATTTCCCCGCCTGTTGGCCGGCCGCGGTGCGGCGCTGGCTTTCGAGCGAGAACTTGTCCTGGCGCTCGCGGCTGATGTTGTAGCGCGCGGCGACGATGTCGGCGGTGTCGATCATCGGCATCCAGAGCGCCGGGTAGGTTTGCATCAGTTTTTCTTCGGTGATGCGATTGACGTTGAGCGTGCCTTGCACGAGCGAGATCGACTCGACGCCGGCGCCCACCGCGATCGGCACGCCTTCGTTCACCACGCGACCGGCCGCGACCGCAATCGACTGCAAGCCCGACGAGCAGAAGCGGTTGATCGTCGTGCCCGATGTCGTGACCGGACAACCGGCCCAAATCGCCGCAAGGCGCCCGACATTTTGTCCGGTCGCGCCTTCAGGCAATCCGCAGCCCATGATCACATCTTCCACTTCGCCAGGCTGGATCTTCGCGCGCTCGATCGCGTGCTTAACCGCGTGGCCCGACATCGCAGCGCCGTGGGTGTTGTTGAAGCCGCCGCGATAGGATTTTGCCAAACCCGTGCGCGCCGTCGAAACGATCACCGCTTCCCGCATGAAGAGCCTCCCAGAGCCTCAGACCAATTTCTGTGGGGCGCACGTTATCGCTTTCACGGCGCGCTTGGCGAGGGGTTGTTTTAGGCCCCTTGCGCCGCTCAAGGAACCCGCGCGAGAGTGACATACAGCTGAAAGCTTGAGCCATGAGCGCGCGTATCGAAGCTTTGCGGACGCCGGAAGAACGCTTCCTGAACTTGCCCGGATATTCGTTCCAGCCGCACTACATCGACGGTCTCGCGGGGACCGAAGGGCTGCGCCTTCACTATGTCGACGAACGCCCGGCGAAACCCGCGCGCGACATGCAGACCTATCTCTGCCTGCACGGCGAGCCGACATGGGCCTATCTCTATCGCAAGATGATCCCGGTGTTCGTCGGCGCAGGTCATCGCGCGGTGGCGCCGGACTTCTTCGGTTTCGGCCGATCGGACAAACCAATTGCCGATGCGGTCTACACGTTCAACTTCCACCGCAGCATGCTGTTACGCTTCGTCGAGTGCTTGGACCTTCAGAACATCACGCTTGTCGTGCAGGACTGGGGTGGGCTCTTGGGTTTGACGCTGCCGATGGAGATGCCGCAACGATTCAAGCGACTTCTCGTCATGAACACAGCGCTCGCCGTGGGTGCGAGTCCGGGGCCTGGGTTCGACGGTTGGAAGGCCTATGTAAAAGCCAATCCCGATTTGAATATCGCGGCGCTGATGCGACGCGGAACGCCGGTGCTGAGCGAGACTGAAGCGGAGGCCTACGCGGCGCCGTTTCCCGACGCGCGATACAAAGCGGGCGTTCGGCGCTTCCCCGAATTGGTGATGGTTTCGCCCGAGATGGAAGGCGCCGACATCTCTCGCCGCGCGGCGAAGTGGTGGTCGTCCGAATGGAGCGGCCAGAGCTTCATGGCGGTGGGCATGAAGGATCCCGTGCTTGGCCCGACGGTGATGAACGCGTTGCGGCGGCAGATTCGCGGATGCCCCGCGCCGCTGGAGATCGTGGAAGGCGGGCATTTCGTGCAGGAGTGGGGCGAGGAGATCGCGAAAGCGGCGGTCAAGGCGTTCGGTTAGGCGTCGACCTTTGCGAGGCTTTTGTTCAAGGCGAGAAAGTCGAGCCCGTTTGTGTCGATGATTTGCGACGCGTGAGCGTAGCCCGCCTCGACGGCTTGATCGAATGCTTGCCACGAGCGCAGGCCGATACCGGGCAGCGGCGGATCGAACAGCAAATCGGTTTGCTCGCGCGCCAAACGGCGCTGGGTTTCGTTGCCGACGGTGCCTGAGCGCATCAGGATCGAGACGATCGACGGCGCGCCGCGCAGCTGTTGGCGGAAGAGCGAGAGCCAGGGTTGGTCGCTGAAGTTTTCGGCTTCGGCGACCAGCGCTTCGTTGCCCGCGACGTCGACGCCGATCACGGGACCTTGCGCGTAGGTCGCCATCACGTCGACGGGGAAATTGTTCATCAGGCCGCCGTCGACGAGCAGGTTCTTCTCGTGCACGATCGGCGGCAGCAGCCCGGGAATCGCCACCGTGGCACGCAGAGCCCGCCACAGCAGACCGTCGGTGTGAACCGCGGCGCGGCCCATGGTCAGATTCGAAGAGACACAGAAGTACGTCCGATGAAGATCTTCGATGCGCGTGTCGGCGAAATGTTCGTGCAGCAGCTTCGTGACCTTCTTTCCGCGCAGAACGGCGACAAGCGGCAGCGTGAAATCGGACAGCGGATTCGATTGGACGAAGGCATGGCGCACGCGCCGCGAGAGCTCTTCGTGGTCCCAGCCCATGGCGACGCCTGCAGCGACGATCGCGCCCATGCTCGAGCCACCGATGATATCGAAGGGCACGCCGGCCTGGCGCAGCGCTTTGATGACACCGATATGGGCGAAGCCGCGCGCGCCACCACCCGCGAGCACCAGGCCGACCGCACGCCCCGTCAAGATGCGCGCAAAACGCGCCACGTCACTCTTGTCGTTCTCGCGCAGATAGTGATGCAGCCCGTAGGGGCCGTTCAAACCGCCCGCCGTTGCCGACATGCCGAGCGCGTGCGGCGATTTCAACAGCAAGAGTTCCGGCAGGCGGCGCTTCAGGCGGCCGAGCGATTCCTGGACGCGCCAATGGGTCGGCAGCGGCTCGCCTGCGCGTGCGACAAGGAACACGCGGTCAGCTTGGCGCAGGCAGAGTTGCGTCCAACGGCTTTCGGGCGCGTCGCCGACATAGAGGACGACATCATGATCGGTTTCGAAGCGCGCGAACCAGTCGCTGGCGCGCTGCGTCGTGTCCTGACCCAAGGCGCCGGCCTTGATCGCCATGTCGCCGAACGCGTGAACGAGACCTGCGCCCAATGCTCGGCAATCGATGCCGGGCTGGAGCGGAACAAGGGCGATCGTGCGCGCGTGCTGCACCTTCACAGAACGGCGCGTCGTTTGACGCAGGCGCTGCACAAGCAGGCGCATCAGGTTCATCGACAGGCGCGGATGGCGGAGAAGAAGCGCTTCGAATTGGCGTTTGCCGATGCGCAACAACTCGCTGTCGCGCAGCGCGACGAGCTTTGCCGCGTGCGCGTCGCCGGCGAGGACCGACATTTCGCCGACGGTTTCGCCGGCGGGCACCGTGGCCACGAAATGATCGTTGCCCAGTTCGTCGTGCGTGAAGACGCCGAGCGAACCTGCGACGACGATGAACACGGCTTGGTCGTTGTCGCCCTCGCGGACGAGCACGGCGCCACCGGGGAGCGAGAACCACTGCGCATGCGCGAGCATTTCGGCCAGCGCGCGTTCACCGATGCGGTGCATGATCGGAAATGACGCCAGGCGCTCGCGCAGCTCTTGCGGATAGAAGCTGACCGCCTCGTTGGCGCCCGTCCGCCACACGGTGTTCATGAGCCGCGCGCCCTGCTCGGCGGCCGAGACCGCAGGCTTGGGCATCCAACGCTTGAGGAGGTCGAAGCGGCTTTCGCTCATCGCCGGACGGGCCTCACCACGCGGTCCAACCGCCGTCGACGTTCAAGACCGAGCCGGTGACGTAAGTCGCGGCATCGGAGCCTAAGAACACGGCAGCGCCCGCGATTTCGTTCGGCGTGCCGACGCGGCCGAGCGGCGTCTTGGCGGAAAGGCGCGCGGTGAAATCCGGGTGTTCGCGCTGGAATTCGTCGCGCGGGAACGGACCGGGCGCGATCGCATTGACGCGAATGTGTTTTGGGCCCCAATGGCAGGCCATGTAGCGCGTCAGTTGAATCAACGCGGCTTTCGCAGGGCCGTACGCGGGCGGGCTGTTCAATCCGGTCGAGCCGTAGATCGAGGGATCGGGACTGACGATGCCGTACATCGAAGCGATGTTGATCACCGATGCGTGGCCGGTCGCGTCGACCGCCTTGAGCAGCGCAGGCTCCGCGACGCGCATGGCGCCGAACGCTGCGCGCACGCCGCTGTCGTAGGCGGCGGCGAACTGCGCGGACGACGAGCTTTCGATCGTGCCCATCTCGACGGTGATCGCGTTGTTCACGAGGACGTCGAGGCGCGGCAAATGCGACAGGCACCGCGCGAACGCGTCTTCGTCGCGGACGTCGAAGGCGCAGATCGCAATCGCGTCGGCGTCGTAGTTTTCGTGACGCAGTTTGGCGCGGAAGGCATCGAGGCGCGCGGCTTGGCGGCCGTTCAGGATCACGCGCGCGCCGGCGCTCAGGAAGCCGCGCACCATCGCTTGGCCGAGATGGCCGGCGGCGCCCGACACGAACGCCGTGCGGCCGTCGAGCCGGAACATCCGCTCGTAGATGATCGTGGGCGCGGCGGACATTAGGCGGCCTTGGCCCAGAGGGCCGGATTGAGCAGACGTTCCGAGGTGTGCGGCAGCGTCTTGTCGACTTCCACGATCTCGCTTTGCGTGAGCGCGGGGCGCTTGAAGAGCGCGAGGTTGAGCGCCAGCTGCTGAAGGCTCTCCATGCCGACGACGACGCCGTCGATCCAGTCTTGCGCGCGCACGTAGGCCAGGCAGAGATCGGCCACACCGTCGCGGCCCAGTTCGCGTGCGAGGTAAGTCAGGCGCTTCGTCAAGTCCGCGGGGTCGATGCCTTCGATCGCGGGCCAGCGCGCTTGCGTTCCCGCCGCGAGCAGCCCTTGCAGCAAGGCGCTGCGCGCGTGGACGGTCACACCCGGGCGTTTGGCGAGCGCCTCGATCACGCCGCTTGAGCGCCAACGCCAGTCGAGTGCGTTGAAGGGCAGCTGGATGTGGCGCACGTCACGGTCGGCGATCGCCTGCAAGGCTTCTTCGGGCGAATAGACGGAGACGCCGAGGTCGTAGATCGTGCCTTCGTCGCGGAATTCCTTCACGGTGTTCCAGATGGCGCCGTTCATGGCGGTCAGATGCTGGGCGCGATGAAGCAGCAGCGCTTCGAGCCGATCGGTTTTGAGGCGCGTGCACGAGCGACGCACGCTGTCGCCGACCGCGCGGCGAATTTCGCCCGCGGTCGCGGCGTCGCCCAACTCATCAAGCGGCGAGAGTTTCGTCGCGATACGCACGCGCAACGATCCGGGGAGCGCCGAACCGATGCGCTGTTCCGACGAACCGTAGGCGGCGGCGGTGTCGATCCAGCGGATGCCGGCGTTCACGGCCGCGCGCAGAATCAGTTTCGATTCCTGCTCGCTCGGCTGGCCGGTGCGGTTGGCGGCGCCGTAGGTCAGGCCCAGCTGCGCCGTGCCCAAAACCAATTCCGCCGATGTCCGCGTGTCGCCCATGGAACCGAGCATCGCAGACATACGTAAGCGGGGCTTTAACCTTGCGGTGGCTTTTGAACGATGCGGCGCGCCGTGCTTCTTAACCCGCGGTTAGGCATTCACCCTGGGCCAGATCTTCCAAATCGCGGTGGCGGTGAAGACGATCTTGTCGCCGACCAGAAAATCGGCACGCATGAAGATGATTTCGCGGGTCTTGCGCACGACTTCCGGCCGGCAGGTGACGAGGTCGCCGGCGACGGCGGAGGACAGGAAATTGCTTTGCTGGCTGACCGTCACGCACGGCGCACGGTCGGTCGCGTCCCAAATCGCATAGCCCAGGCACGAATCGGCGAAGGTCAGCAGCGCACCGCCGTGGGCCACGCCCTGCGCATTCGTGTGGCGATCGTCGATCAGCAAGGCGAACTCGCGCACGCCGTCGCGCTCGCGATCGAAGAAGGGGCCGAGGAAGGCTTCGAACGGGTCGAACTGTTCGGCGTGGCGCCAGCCTGCGGGCGCGGCGATGTCGCGGGCGGGCTTCAGCGGCGTCGAGTTGTAGTCGGACATCGGCGCGGTTACTCGGAGCCCAAGATTTTCCAGATGCCGGTCGCGGTCATGATCGTGCGGCCTTCGACCGTAAGCTCGCAGCCGATGAAGACGATCGAGCGCGTCTTGCGCGTGATCGTGGCCGTGCCGCGCACGCGCTCGCCCAACTTCGCCGGGCCGATGAAATCGCAATTGAGCGAGATCGTCAGCGCCCGCGCGTCTTCGAGCGCTTCGCGCACCGTGCGGCCCATCACGATGTCGGCCAGCGCCATCATCATGCCGCCGTGAATCGCGCCACCGCCGTTCAGGTGCACGTCGCGGATGTCCAACAGGAATTCCGAGCCGTCGGGCGCGCGCCAGATGGGGCCCACATGCTTGTTGAAGCCCACGTCGCCGAATACGGCGGTGTAGCCCGCGGGCACGGGCGCTGTCGTCGTTGTCATGGCGGCTGCTTACATCATTTTCCGCAGCGGCAGCAGATCGGCGTAGACGGGCGCGCGTTTCTCCTGCTTGGCCTTGAAACTTTCCATCATGTCGACGGACGGGTTGTACATGCCCGCTTGCCAGGTCGCGATGTAGTCGAGGCCGTCGGCGATCGAATGGTCGCGCGCGTAGTTGATCATGACCTTCGAGCCGTGGACGGCGAGCGGCGATTTAGTCGCGATCTCGCCCGCGAGTTCGAGTACGTGTTTCAGCATCTGCTCATGGCTGTCGAAGAGTTCGTTGACGTAGCCCAACTCCAGCGCCTTTTTCGCCGGCAGGCGGCGGCCCGAATAGGCAAGCTCGCGCACCATGCCTTGCGGCAGCAGATGGCAGAGGCGCGGGAAGGTGCCGATGTCGGCGGTCATCGCCAGGTTGATTTCCTGGATGACGAAGAAGGCGTCCTTCGTGGCGTAGCGCATGTCGGCGCAGGTGGAGAGGTCGACGGCGCCGCCGATGCAGCCGCCTTGGACCGCCATGAGAACCGGCATGCGCGCTTCGTCGAGGCAGCCGAAGGTCTTTTGCAGGCGATGGACTTCGTTGCGCAGGTTCGAACGCACGCGGCCGGTTTCGGCACGCGCCCCGCCCTCGCCGGCAGCACCCTGCCCGTCGGTGAAGACCGACAGATCCATGCCGGCCGAGAAATGCTTGCCGGTCGAGGAGATGACGATTGCGCGGGCCGAGGCCTCGTCGTTGATCTCATTCACGATCGCGGGCAGCTCGTTCCAGAACGCGCGCGTCATGGTGTTGAACGCGTCGGGGCGTTTCAATTGGATGTGCGCGACCTTGTCCTTGGTCTCAACGTTGAAGCAGGTGTAGGTCATCGGCGGAATCCTTCATGCGATTTGAATGACGATGAGAACGTCATAGCATGCGGCCGACGGCATCCAAATCTGGGCGTGCCCTGAGGCTTTGCGCGTTGCTGGACAGGGCGGGGCCTATTCCCTATAACCCCGGGCCTTCAAACGCTTCGGTCCTTTGGGCCTGGGTAGCTCAGTTGGTAGAGCAGCGGACTGAAAATCCGCGTGTCGCTGGTTCGATTCCGGCCCCAGGCACCAGCCTTCGCTTGCGAAGCAAAGCGAAGACTGCGCGGCGAAGCCCACTTGGGCGAAGACGGGCCAAGCGTCCTGCGCACGGGGGGACTCTGATCTCCATCAAGGTTCTCCCCCGCGAGATGCTGTTCTCTGGCACGGACCACGGGTCCCACGAGGCTTGAACCTTCCATGATCGACGACGACAAGCTCGTGACGGCCGAGGCCCCTTCAATGCAAACGTTGGCGGACCAACTGCTCCTGCGAAAGTATTCGCCAGCCGCGGTGCTGACCAACGACCAGGGCGACATTTTGTATATCAGTGGACACATCGGCAAATATCTAGAGCCGGCCGTAAGCAAAGCCAACAAAGCATCTTTGCCATAGCGCG
>JBGOVA010000019.1:0-33508 GCA_041477875.1 Micropepsaceae bacterium
GATGGGCGCTTCGCCGGCGCGCGCCGGGGCGCAGATTCACCTGCTGATGCTGGTCAACGACGTCAGCTTGCGCAATTTGATCCCGAAGGAACTCGAGAAGGGCTTTGGGTTCTTTCAGTCGAAGCCCGCTACGGCGTTCTCGCCCGCTGCGGTAACACCCGACGAACTCGGTTCACATTGGCGCGAAGGAAAAGTCCATTTGCCGCTTGAGGTTCATTTGAACGGCAAGCTTTTCGGGTCACCGAATGCGGGCGTCGACATGACGTTTTCGTTCTTCGATCTAATCGCACATGCGGCGAAGACACGCGAGCTCGAGGCTGGGTCGATCGTCGGTTCGGGCACGGTGTCGAATGCCGATCGGAAGGGCGGCTCGGCCTGCATCGCCGAACGGCGCATGCTCGAAACCATCGAAAAGGGCAAACCCGAGACGCCGTTCATGCGCTTCGGCGACCGGGTGCGCATCGAGATGAAGCTGCCGGACGGCCAGTCCATTTTCGGTGCGATCGATCAGATGGTCGCGCGCTACGAGGGCCCGCGATGAAACTCTACGACTATGCCAATTCGTCGGCCGCCTATCGCGTGCGGATTGCGATGAATCTGAAGGGCATCGCATACGACCGTGCGACGATCAGCTTAATCAAGGACGGCGGGCAACAGCATTCGGCGGCTTATAAGGCGGTCAATCCGCAAGAGCTGGTGCCCACGCTTGAAGCCGACGGGCATTTGATCGGGCAATCGCTAGCAATCATCGAGTATCTGGACGAGACGCATCCGGTGCCGCGGTTGCTGCCCGGCTATCCCATCGAGCGGGCGCGGGTGCGCCAGATCGCCTATGCGATCGCGTGCGACATCCACCCGGTCAACAATCTGCGCCTGCGCCAGTATCTGAGTGGGACGTTGAAGGCGGAGCAGGTGCAGGTCGATGCTTGGTACGCGCATTGGATCACCGTCGGTTTCACGGCGCTCGAGCAATTGCTTTCGACGTCGAAGGAGACGGGTATGTTCTGCCACGGCGACACGCCAACGCTTGCCGACATTTGCTTGGTGCCGCAGATGGCGAACGCCTATCGCTTCAAGGTTCCGGTCGACAAGTTTCCGACGCTGGTGGGCATCGATAAGACGTGCCGCGAGTTGCGCGCGTTCGCGGATGCGGCGCCCGAGAAGCAGCCCGATGCGGCCTGACGCGGCGAAAGTCGCGAAGCGCGACGGGTTGCTGGTGCTCGAGCATTTCCTGCCGTACCGTCTGTCGGTACTGTCGAACATCGTCAGCAGTCGCATCGCGAAATCCTATGAAGAGCGCTTTCAGCTGACGATCCCCGAGTGGCGGGTGATGGCGGTGCTCGGGCGTTTTCCGGGCCTGACTGCGGCTGAAGTGAGGGAACGCACGGCGATGGACAAGGTGCAGGTCAGCAGGGCTGTTGCTCGCCTGCAGAAGGCGCGGCGCATCGAGCAGCGCGCGGTGGAAGGCGACCGGCGCGCGCGGCATCTGTTCCTGACGGAGGGTGGGCGCGAGGTTTACGCGCAGATCGTGCCGCTGGCGCGCGACTACGAGCAGCGTTTCATAGCGAGCCTGAACGCGAGCGAGCGGGCGCAGCTTGAGCGGCTACTCGACAAGCTCGCGGCGGCGGCGGCGACGTTTTGATTTCTTCGGCACGGTTTCGTCGAGCGCGTAGGTGCGCTCGCGCAGGAACTCCATCAACTTCTTGCGGTCGCTGATCGCCTTCAACTCGTCGTACGGGATGCGCTTGCCGATGCGCAACGTCAGGTCCGTGCCGATGCGGTCGTGCACTTCCTTGAACAGCAACGACAGCCGCAAGGTCATGCTGACGTGGCTTGCGATCTGGAACAAGCGCGAGTTTTGGCCGGCGAAGAAGACGGGCACGACCGGCGCTTTGCCCTGCACGATCATGCGCGCCGTGAAGGTTTTCCACTCAGGGTCCTTCGCGCGGCGGGCGAGGAGGTGGGGCGTCGTCGAAACCGTGCCGCCGGGGAAGATGATCAGCGCGCCGCCTTTCTCAAGGAGAGCCTTCGATTCCGCGCGCGTCTTGATGTTGGTTTCGAGCGCCGCCTTCGTCTCCTCGAAATCGATCGGCAGCAGGAATGGCTTGATCTCCTCAGCGCGGTTCAAGAGCGCGTTGGTCAGCACCTTGAAGTCCTTGCGCACGCGCGCGATGAGCCAACAGATCACCAAACCGTCGAGCACGCCGAACGGATGATTGGCGACGAGGATGACGGGGCCCTCCGTGGGAATTTCGCCGATCGCGTCGTCGTTGAGGCTGATGTTGAGTCCGAGCTTGCGGATCGAGGCTTCCCAGAAGCTCTCGCCCGGCACCGGATGTTTCTGATGCTCGAGATACATGCGCTTCAGTTCGGGCTGGCCCGAGATGCGCTCGATCACTTGGATGACGAGGCGCTTGAAGCGCGGATCGTCGGCGGACGCGTAGGAGAATTCGTCGACTTCGGGCATCGCTTCCCTTTGAGCCAAATCACTCCGTCAGCGGGTATTGTGCCCAAAGCTTCACTTCGTGGCGATAGGCGCGCAAGAAATCCACAAGGCGGGCGGGCTTGAACCCGCGCCGGGCGTTCTCGGCGCCCGTCTGCCACAAGACCTTGTATTGCTGCACGAGCGCCCGGTAGGCCTCGGCCAGGGTGGTCCGGCGGAAGATCAGCCGAAAAGTCAATCCGGTCGAGATCGATCCGACGCAACGAGGACTGTCAGTGCGGCTTCGCCTGCATGGCCGTATTGATTTTGGTTTGGAGCGTTGCGGCGTTGAAAGGCTTGACGATGTAGTTGTCGACGCCTGCGGCTCTGGCGGCGATGACGTTCTCGGTCTTCGATTCGGCCGTCACCATGATGAACGGCGTCGTCTTCAACTTGTCGTCCGCGCGCACTTGCTTCAAGAGGTCGTAGCCCGTCATCGGCTCCATGTTCCAATCGGAGATCACGAGTCCGTAGTGGATGGCGCGCAATTTCTCCAACGCTTCGTTGCCGTCCGCGGCCTCGTCGATGTCCGTGTAGCCGATCTGCATAAGCTGGTTGCGGATGATGCGGCGCATCGTGCTGTAGTCGTCGACGATGAGGACCTTCATGAACACACCCCAAGAGGCTCTGTTTACGGACGATGGCAATTTGAGGCAAACACTATGCCGTTGCCGTTTCGGAATGGTTGACGAGTTCGCGAAACTGCATGCGTATTGCGACGTATCCGAGATTGGCGACAGGGCCGCGCGGTTAGCAGTGCATTAAAGACGGGGAAGACCAGCGTCGCGCGTGGCCGCAAGAAGCCAATTGTTATAGACATCGGACAGAACGAGCGGGAGATCGGCATGCAGCTTGAGGGCAAAGAGATCGTCGTCACGGGCGGCACCGACGGGATCGGCAAGGTCGCCGCGCTCGAGCTTGCGAAGATGGGGGCGAACGTCACGATCGTCGGGCGCAACGCGGCGAAGGGCGAGGGCGTCGTTCGCGCGGTGCGGGGTGCGGCGGGGCACAGTCGCGTCGGTTTCGTGGCGGGCGACCTTTCCACGCAAAAAGGCGTTCGCGATGCAGCCGATGCGCTGAAGGGGCGGCTCAAGCGCATCGACGTGCTGTTGAACAACGCGGGCGCGTTCTTTCAGCGCCGGCAGCTGACGCAAGACGGCATCGAGAGCACGTTTGCGCTCAATCACCTGGGCTATTTTCTTATGACGGCGCAGCTGCTCGAGCTCGTTAAAACGTCCGCGCCGGCGCGCATCGTCAACGTGGCTTCGGACGCGCATGTCGGCGGCAAGCTCGATATGGGCGATTTGCAGAACGAGAAGAACTATTCGGGCTGGCGCGCCTACCAACAGTCGAAGCTTGCCAATGTCTATTTCACATATGAGTTGGCGCGGCGGCTTCAGGGCACGAACGTCACCGCGAATTGCCTCCATCCGGGCTTTGTCGCGACGCGGTTCGGCGACAACAACAGCGGATGGATGCGCGCGGTTTTCGGCGTTGCCAAGTCGCTGCTGGCGAAGTCGGAGGCGGACGGCGCGAAGGCCAGCATCTATCTGGCGAGTTCGCCCGACGTCGAAGGCGTCAGCGGGAAGTATTTCGACAACGGCAAAGCGGTGCGTTCGTCGCCCGTGTCTTACGACGAAGAAATCGGGCGCGAACTGTGGCGTGCGAGCGAGAAGCTGGTCGGGCTCTAAGGGGCTAACCCTCGAACAAGCTCCAGCCCGCGCGGCCGGCGAGGCCGCGGATCATCAGATAGAGAAGCAGGCCGACAGGGCCGACGAGGAGCGTCAGCAGAAGGCAGGGGATCAAGACGAAGTGGTTCATCCCTAGGCGCTGGGCGTCGCGCGCCTCCCATGCGCCGATGAAGAGATCGAAGACCAGATAGTGCGCCCAGCCGGCGACGACGGCTTCTTTGACGGTGAAGGCCTTCATTACGCCTTCGAGGGAGGAGAAGCTCGCGCCTTCGGGAAGGCCCGTGCCGGCGAAGTAGACGGTGGCAAACAACCAGGCATAGACGACGCCCAAGACGATCGGCGCGAGGACGGAATGAACCAGCCAGTCGGTGATCTTGAGATGCGGCAGAAAGACCAGTAGCGCCCAGAACGGCAGGACGCCGTAGTTCACGATCTTGAACATCGTGTCGGGCGAAAGTTGAGCTAGTTCGGACATTTGCCGCCCCTCATCCGCGGAGGGCGCGGATCATAACCCCGTTCGCTCCAGGCGGCAAAATTGCGCCGATTAGGATTAACCGAAGCGGCGCTTCAGCCAATCGATCATCACGCGGTTCAGCTCTTCGGGCTTTTCGGATTGCGTCCAGTGGCCGCAATCCTTGATCAAATATTTCTCGAGATCGGGCACAAAGGTCTCCATGCCGTCGGCGAGCGATGGGCGCAGAACGATATCGTTCGCGGCCATCACCATCAGGCAGGGGACGTCCACCTTTTGCGCGACGCCTTCCATAGTCTGCCAGTTAAGCGTGAAGTTGCGATACCAATTGATGCCGCCGGTAAAGCCCGAGTGCGCAAACGCGGTGGCATAGACGTCGAGCTCGTCGGGCTTCAGCAGAGGTTCGCCGGGCCAGATTTTCTCGTCGGTTTCAAGCGCGCGCACGAACGCCAGATTGCGCTCCTCGGGCGGGCGCTTGTCGAACTCCTCGATGGTGATGCCGGTCTTGCGATAGAAAAAGCGCAGCGTCTTGGCGATGTCCCGGCCGAGCAATGCGTCGGCGACGCCGGGTTTCTGGAAGAAGACGATGTACATCTCCTCGCCGTAGACCGCGCGCATCAAGGCGATGGGGTCCATCGGAGCGCGCGGCAGGAACGGCGTGTTGACACCGATGACACCCAGAACGCGATGCGGGTGAAGAAGCGGCATTGCCCAGGTGACGATCCCGCCCCAATCATGGCCGACGAAAACCGCTTTCTCGATCTTCAGCGCGTCGAGCAGGCCGACGAGATCGCCCGTCAAGTGATGGATGTCGTAGGAGTCGACGGCTTGCGGGCGATCCGTGTGGCCGTAGCCGCGCTGATCGGGCGCGATGGCACGAAAGCCCGCATCGGCGAGCGCCGGAATCTGATGGCGCCATGAGAACGCCAGCTCGGGAAAGCCGTGGCTCATCACGACGGGTACGCCGGCGCCTTGCTCGTAGACCGCCATGCGGATGCCGTTCGTTTCGATGTAGCGCGGCGAGTTCCAGTTGATGGGCATGCTCGTTTCTCTATGGCTCAATGGTTCGATGCGGGCGAGCGGAGCAGGGCGGGCGCGGCCGGTCAAGCTGCGGCGCGCTCAAGTCCTAGTTGCGTCAGCATCTCGCTACGCTCCGGTCCAAGCTTTGGCGGATAGAGCGTTTGCTTCGCGCGCTTCGGCGTCAGCCACATCAACAGAACGCGCGCAACGATCAGCGGCTGGCCGAGCCATGCCGCGGGCGCCTCGATCATGTGGAAGCCCTTCATGATCGCGCGGAAAACGCTGAGGTTGCCGCGTGTCGCGGGGCCCACGGCATCTTCGGCGAAACTCTTGATCAGCCGCGCCTTGAAACGCGGCTTGTAGTTCGGATTCTGTTCGTTCTTGGCGCGGCGGATGGCGCCCAGGTCTTGTTTGACGATCATGTTCCAGAACGGTCTGAGTTCGCGCTTGGTGCGCGCCGCGAACCTCAGCACTCGTTCTTTAGGGTCGGCGGTCTCGTTCAGCACATCGCCCAGGATGTGCGCGTGGATCATCGCCGACGAGCAGCCGCGGCCGTAAAGCGGATTGGTGCGGAGCGCGGCGTCGCCGACGGCGAAGAAACCGAACACGACGGGCAGGCGCTCGCGGACGAAATGGCGCCAGACATTGTGCAGATTGCCCATGCCGAACACTTTGGTTACCGGCTCGGCGCGCTTTGGATCGATCCAGCGGGCGCAACCGGGGATTCGGTTGCAGATCGCGTCGAAGGTTTCCGGTTTCACGACGGCCATGCGCAATGCCGCTTCGATTTCGGGGACCGCGAGCGTGATCGAAAAATGCCGATTGTCGGCCGCGAACACACCGTACTTGATGTAGCCGAGATCGCCCGCGCCCGGCGTTAAGTCGCGCGGTGGCTCGTCCTGGCCGTCGCGCAGGCGGTAGTGGCGCGTGAAATAGAGAATGCCGGCCGGGCTTCGCTCCTCCTCGATGACCAACCCGTTTTCGCGCAGCCAGTCCGTCAGCATCGAGTTGCGGCCGGAGGCGTCGACGACGATGTCGGCGCTGAACGTTTGCGGCGCCTCGCCTTCGCGTTCGATGACGACGCCGGTCACGGTCGTCGTAGCGCCGGGCGCGATGGTGAGTTCGCGCACGGCTGCCGCCGTGATGAAGCGTACGCCGCGCAAGGTCTCGACATAGGCGCGCATCACGTGTTCCAGCGTCGTGCGGCGCGAGAACAGGAAGGCGAGGTTGCGATCCTCCTCAGCGGGGATGTATTTGCCACGCAAGGGTTGCGGCAAGCCGACCTCGAAATCGAGTTCGCGCGCGCCTGCCTCATGCAGCATTTTGTGCAGGCGCGGATGCTTGTCGCGGATCAGGCTGACGAGGCGGCCCAGGAAGACGTGGCTGTGGCGCAGCTGCGTGACGCCCTTGCGCTCCCAAGTTTCGAACGCGGTCTCGACATTCGCGGGCGGCGGCGGGTCGCGGTCGATGAGCACGATCTCGCGCCCCTCGCGTGCGAGGGCCATCGCCACGCCGAGGCCCGCAATGCCCGCCCCGACAACCGCCACGCACTCCGCCATTTTGTCCTTTGGTCCTTAAAGCCAATTCCGTCGAGCCCAAGATTTAGCGGAAATCGGCGGTCTGTCGAGGCATTAGGCGCGGCGCACGCGGGGCGTCAACCGCAACCGCATGTCGGCATTTTTCTTTGTGCGATCTTGCGCCATGCTGTCGGTTGGGGAGCGGGGATGCGCTGGGTCTTTGCGATCATCGTCGGGGCGTGGCTGGCGGTTGCGGATTCCGCTACGGCCGACGCGATCCGTTACACGCTGTCGCCGGCGGTCGAGAACGGCGCGCTGAAGGCGATTGCGATCGAGATGGTGTTCGCGGGCGAGCCCGACGGCGAGACCGAGATCGATCTGCCGGGCGAGTGGGGCGGCAAACAGGATCTGTGGCGCGGGATCAGCGAGTTCCGCGTTTCGGGCGAAGGTTTGGGCGCGGTCGCCGGAATCGAGCCCACGCGAAAGATCATCCGCCATGCGCCGAATGCGGTTCTGACCGTGCGCTATCGCCTCACGCAGTTTTGGGCGGGCGAGCCTACGGCGAGCGGGCAGAACGAGTACCGGCCCATCGTGCGGCGCAACTATTTTCACTTCATCGGACACACGGCGTTCGCGCGGCCGAATTGGAGCTTGGCGACGCCGGTCTCCGTGGCGCTGCGAAATCTTCCGGCGGGTTGGCACTTCGCGTCCGACCTCGAGCATCGCGTCGCCGGGCGGCCCCTGCGGCTTGCGGACATCTTGGAAAGCGTGAGCGTGGGCGGCGATTTTCGCGTGGTGAAAACGGGGCAGTTGCGCGTTGCCATTCGCGGCACGTGGCCGTTCAGCGACGAAGATTTCGTCAAGCGTCTCCAGCCCATCATCGCGTCGCATCACAAATTCTGGGGCGACCCGGAAACGCCGTTTTTGGTGACGGTGTTGCCGCTGCTGACGACGCCGGGGCAGTCGTCCTTGGGGGGTACGGCGCTGGGCGATTCATTCGCGTTCTTCGCGTCGGCCAATGTCGAGAGCGGCGATCTCACGCGCATTCTGGCGCACGAGCACCTGCACAGCTGGATTCCGCGGCAGGTCGGGACGATGCCGGAGCAAAACGACACGGCCGATTATTGGCTGTCGGAGGGGTTTGCCGATTTCTACTCGTATCGGCTTTTGCTGCGCGATGGCATGTGGACCACCGGCGATGCGGCCGCAGCCTTCAACAAGGTTCTTTGGACCTATGCGTTTTCGCGCGTGCGGACCGCGTCGAACGCGCGGGTGGTCAGAGATTTCTGGAGCGACGCGGAGGTGAACCAGCTGCCCTATCAGCGCGGGTTCTTGCTGGCGGCGCTTTGGGATTATCGCGTGCGACAGGCGACGACGGGTGCGAAGGATCTCGACGACGTGATGCTGGGCATGAAGCAGGATGCCTCGGCCGTCAGCGATCAGCTGCCGCCGCCGGCGCGTCAGCTCTTCATCGCCAACATGCAGAAATTCGGCGTGGACGTGTCGGACGACGTCGCGCGTTTCGTCGAAAAGGGCGAGGCTATCGTGTTGCCTGCCGATGTGTGGGCGCCGTGCGGGCCGGTTTCGACGGGCGAGATCGCCGAGTTCGACCGCGGCTTCGACGGACGGCGCACGATCGCGAATGCAAACTTCGTGAGGGGCGTCGATCCTGCCGGTCCGGCCTTTGCGGCGGGTTTGCGCGACGACATGCGCATCATGATGCTCGATTTGGGCCAGGGTGGCGATGCCCGCGTCGAACTCGTCTATCGGACCATGGCCGATGGGAAAGAGCGCACGATCCACTATCTGCCGGAAGGCAAGCGTCACTTCACGGTGCAGGAGTTCAAGATCACGCCCGCCGCGGACGAGGCCGGGCAGAAGGCCTGCGCGGCGCGGCTCGCCGGAACGGGTTGAGCGGCACCGTGGCGCACCCGCCTTGAGCGGGCTTCGCGTTCGGTGCACGCTCGCGCCGACCGCATCTTGAGGGGGGCCGCCATGCTTCGCATTCTGCTTTGGATCGTTGGCATTCTTGCCGTTCTGATCGGCCTTGCCTTTCTGTTTCTGGGCGATCCGGAAGTGCCGCGCGACGTGCTGATGTCGAAATACGGGCAGCCGCCGTCGCAATTCATCGATCTGCCGTCGGGCGCCAAAGCGCATTACCGCGATCAGGGCAATAAGAGCGGTCTGGCGCTGGTGCTGCTGCACGGCTCGAACGCGTCGCTGCACACCTGGGAACCTTGGGTCAAGATTTTGGGCGACGAGTTTCGCGTCGCGACGGTCGACCTGCCGGGGCATGGGCTGACGATCGCGCGGGCGGACGAGCCGTTTACCGCCGAGAGCATGGCGAAGTTCGTCGACGAGTTCACGACGACGATCGGGGTCGAGCGCTTTGCGGTTGCCGGCAATTCGATGGGTGGCGGGGTCGCCGGGCGCGTCGCGATGCAATTTCCCTCTCGCGTGACACATCTCATCTTTGTCGACTCAGGCGGCGTCATTCCTCCGAACATGCCGCCGCCGCCTTCGTTCTTCTTCCTGGTGCGCACGCCGGTGCTGCGCGACTTCCTGCGCCTGATACCGGGGCGCCCGATCGCCGAACAGACCTTGAAGGCCTCGTTCGCGAACCAGGCGCTGGTGACGCCGGAGATGGTCGACCGCTATTGGGAGCTCAATCGCGGGCCGGGCATCCGCATGGCGACGCGCAAGCGTTTCTCGATGGGGCTCGAATACTTTCAAGGCGAGGACAAATACTTCCGCGCGAACATGCCGAAGATCGCGATCCCAACGCTGATCCTGTGGGGACGGCAAGACCACTTGTTGCCGGTCGAGGCCGCCGACATCTTCAAAGCAGCGATCCCGGGCGCGCAAGCCATCATCTACGACGACGGCGGGCACATCCTGCAGGAAGACTTGGCGGAACGTTCGGCGGCCGATGTGCGGGCGTTTCTGCATGGACCGGCGCAGGCTTCGGCGGCACCGGCGCAGTAGCGGGTGTGTTACGCCGCCGGGCGTTTGAGGAAGAGTGCGCCCGCGGCGAAGAGGATCCAGCCCAGCATCAGCGTTGCGCCGCCGAGCGGGATCAGCGGCTTGACCGCCGTGGCGTTCGGGCCGAAAGCGGCGTAGATGCCGCCGCAGAAGAAGAGGATACCGGCGAGGAAGGCCCAGCCGGCGAGGTCGATCAGAAGTTTGCGGCCGAATTGGCCGCTGACGATACCCACGGCGATGAGCGCGAGCGCGTGGACGAAATGCATCTCGCGCGCGGTGTCGAAGATGTTGCGGATCACCGGCACGAATTCGCCTTCGAGCTTGTGGCCGACGCTGGCTGCGACTATGAGGGCGAGGAGCATGTTGGCGGCGCCGGCGATGAGCCAGAAGCGGTGCATGGGCGGTTCCTTCGGATCGGCTTGATTTCGGGACAAATGGGCCGGCGTTTACCGTCGACTAGTTTACTTGTTACTACTGGTACCAATTTTTTGTTGATGAGTGTTTTTGGTGCTTGGCAGTGATTGCACGGCCGCGGCCGGAGCGCCATTGTCGCCCATCCCGCCATTCAAGAACCAGCGTCCACGCACATGCTCACCAAAGCCGACGACTTCCCGATCCACCAGACGCCCGAACCTATCGCCTATGCCGGCACGGACCGGAATTTCTACGACCGCTATTTCTTCAACGGCTATACGCCGGACGGGTCGAGCTTTTTCGGCGTCGCGCTCGGGGTTTATCCGGCGCTCAACGTGATGGACGGCGCGTTCTGCGTCGTCGATAAGGGCGTGCAGCACAATCTGCGCGTCTCGCGCGTGCTCGGCATGGAGCGGATGGATACGCGCATCGGGCCGCTTCATGTCGAGGTGGTGGAGCCGCTGCGGTCCTTGCGCATACGTGTCGACAAGAACGAGCACGGGATCAGCGCCGACCTTCTCTTCCGCGCGCGCTCAGGCGCGATCGAGGAGCCGCGTTTCACCTATCGCAGCGGGCCGCGCACGATCATGGACTACACGCGCCTGACGCAGAACGGGTCCTACGAAGGCTGGATCGAGATTCAGGGCAAGCGCATCAACGTCTTGTCAGACCACTATCTCGGTACGCGCGATCGCTCGTGGGGGGTCAGGCCAGTCGGTGCGCCGGACAGCCAACCCGTCGCGCCGCCACCGCCGCCGCAGTTCTATTGGCTGTGGGCGCCGATGAATTTCGACGATCGCATCACGCTCTATCACAACAACGCAGACGTCGACGGACATCCATGGAACACACACGCGGTAATGGCGCCGAAGGGCGACGCGGCTGCGAACCACATGGCGTCGTGTTCGTCGGAGATCAAGTTCAAGTCCGGCACGCGCCATGCACGTGCCGCGACCGTTCACATGACGGACGCGCAGGGCAAGAGCTATCGGTTGGAGCTCGAGCCGCAATGGAATTTCTACATGAGCGGGCTCGGCTACACGCATCCCGAATGGGGGCATGGGCGCTACCGTGGCGAGCTTGCGGTCGGGTACGACGCCATCGAAACGGCGAAGGTGAACGAGAGCGAATTCCATTTCCTGCATGTACAGGCGTTTTCGCAGGCACGGCTGACCGGACCCGATGGGCTCGAGCGCAAGGGGCGCGGCGTGCTGGAGCAATTGATCATCGGGGCGCACAAGCCGAGCGGGTTCAAATCGTTGCTCGACGGCGCGGTGTGAGACTTTGCGATGACGCAGGATCTCGAGCAACGCATCGTCCGCTATCTCAATCACCGCATGCCGGAGGCGGGGCGCGTCTCCGTTCTTGCGCTGTCGCGCATCCACGGCGGGGCGAGCCGCGAGACGTTTCGCGTGCGGATCGAAGCCGAACGTGGCGGCGAGCGCGGATTGATCTTCCGGCGCGATCCGATATCGACGTTGATCGAAACGGAACGCGAGGTCGAATTCGCAGCCTATCGCTCGTTCATGGATTCGGCAGTGCCGGTGCCGCGCGCGCTTTATCTCGAACCGGAACTCGAATGGCTCGAACGGCCGTTTTTCGTGATGGAGGAAATCGAAGGCTGTAGCGCCGGTTCCATCCTGGCTGCCGATCCCTACGGTGCAAATCGCGCGAAGATCGGCGAGCAGTTCTTCACCATTCTTGGGCATATCGCCGCGCGCGATGCGAAGACTTCGGACCTGGCCAAGTACGTGGCCATGCCCGCGGTCGATACGGCGTGGCGAAACGAGCTCGACAAATGGGAGAAGGTCGTCGATGAGGACGAGCTCGAGCCGCAGCCGATCGTGCGCGCGGCTATCCGCTGGATGCGGCGCAATCCGCCGCCGGCGGCGCAGCGCATCTCGGTCGTGCACGGTGACTACCGCACGGGCAACTTCCTGTTCGATTCCTCCGGCGCGATCCGCGCGGTGCTCGACTGGGAGATGGCGCATCTGGGCGACCCGCTCGAGGACCTCGCGTGGGCGCTCGATCCGCTGTGGTCGGCCGATCGCGAGCACCCGGGCGGCATGCTGAAGCGCGAGGACGCGGTCGCGATTTGGGAGAAGGCGAGCGGGTTCAAGGCCGACCGCCAAGCGCTCGCCTGGTGGTCGATGTTCGCGTCCTTCAAGGGGGCGGCGATCTGGATTTCGTCGGCGAAAGAGTTTCAGGCGGGAACGAACACCGATCCGGTGATGGCGTTCTCGGGGCTCTATTGCCTGCCGTTCCACAACAAACGCTTGGCCGACCTGTTACTCCAACGGCGGGAGGCGGCGTGACGTCATGAAGCCTTCACCCGAACTCGTGTTGAATCAGACCTTCGCCAAGATCGCGATGGAAATGGGGCCGGCGCTGCCCGCGGGCTATGGGCAGGGGTCGGCGACGATCACCGGCGTCTTGCTGTTGATGGTGGCGCAGGAGTTCAATCGTGCGGCCGATATCCGCGCGAAGGAGAACGCGGCGATGCGCACTCTGTTCGCCGACGCGGGCAAGGGCGTCGATGCGGCGCTCGCGTCGAAGCTGCGTGCCGCGGCCGAGAGCAGGGACGCGAATCTCGGCGTCGATGCGCTCGACCGCGCCAACGGCGAACTCAAGACGCTGCTCATCGAACTTCAGACCCATGCCGAGCAATCGGGCGATCGCGCACTTGAACTGCGCATCTTGAGATTCCTGAGCGAGGCGGCGGCGGCGCGCCAAGTGTTCTTGCCCGCGATGTAGCAGATGAACTTCTCCAAGCTGCCGCGGCCGCATCCCGATGCGGTGCGTTTCGCGCCGTTCTTCATCGGGATCAATCTGATCGGCGGCGTGCATCTGCCGTTCTTTCCCGCGTGGCTGGCGAGCGTTGGCTTCGATCCGCAGACGACCGGTCTCCTCATGGCGTCGATGGGCGTCATGCGCGTGTTCACCGGTCCCGCCTTGGGCGTCGCGGCTGATGCGCGAGGGGCGCGGCGGGCCTTCATCATCGCACTGATGTTCGTGGCGGCTGCGTCTTACGCCGGGTACATGGCTTTCGCCGGCAGCGTCTTTGTCCTTCTGTTTTCGCTCACATCGGCCGCGTCGTTCTCCGCGATCGGTCCCTTGCTCGAAGGCATCACGCTCAAGACGGCGACGGTGCGTGGATTCGATTATGGGCGCGTCAGGTTGTGGGGGTCGGCGGCGTTCGTCGCGATGAACCTTGGCGGAGGGGCGCTCGTCGCCGCCAACGGCATCTCGAGCTTCCTGCCGATCCTGATCGCGGCGGGGTCGGTTTCGTTCGTCGCAGCGCTTTGGTTGCCGCACGAAGATGCGAAGCCACATCACATCGAGCCGGCGGCGATCGGTCGCGACGCGCTCAAACTCGGCACGCAGCCGATCTTTCTGCTGTTCGTGGCGGCGGCGGGCATCGGGCAGGCGTGTCATTCGTTCTACTACGCTTTCGGCACGCTGAATTGGAAAGCGCTGCACTACGATTCCGGCCTGATCGGATTCTTGTGGGCGCTCGGCGTGATCGCGGAGATCGTGCTGCTGTCGTTTTCTTCGCGCATCGTGGCGCGGCTCGGGCCGATACGCATGTTGCTGATCGGCACGGGCGCGGGGCTCGTGCGCTGGACGGCGCTCGCTTTGTCGCCGCCGTTGTGGCTCCTCATTCCCGTGCAGTGCCTGCATGCGGGCACGTTTTGCGCGGTGCATCTGGGCACCATGCATTTCATCCTGCGCGCGGTGCCGGCGCACCTCGTGGGGACCGCGCAAAGCATTTTCGCGGCCATCTCGATCGGCGTGTTCTTTTCGATCGGGCAGTACGGTTCCGGCCTCCTGTTCGCGGCGCTCGGCAGTTACGGCTATCTCGCAATGACGGCGATGAGCGCGCTGGCGCTGGGGTTGTCCCTGCTTCTCGGCCGGTTGTGGGACGGGGGCACTCTTGAGCTGCGCCGTTAGCATGCGCGGCGTGGACGGCGCGCACCGCCTGGCTTAACCTGCGGCCATCAGACATTGGGAGGCACGCATGGGTTATCATCATCTGGCGCTCGCCACGCGCAACATGAAGGCGATCGACCACTTCTATCGCGAGGTCATGGGGTTCGACCTGAAGAAGGTCGAGATCGGGCCGACGCCGGTCGGCGGCTGGGCGAAACATTTCTTCTATGAGATCGAGCCCGATCGCTTCATCGCGTTCTGGGAGTTGCACGGCGAACCGTTCGAGCGGGAGTTCGAGACCGGCCTGTCGAAGGCCGTGGGCTTGCCCGAATGGGTCAACCACATCTCGTTCTATTCGCCGACGGAGCAGCACCTTCGCCAGAAGCGCGACATGTGGCTGGGCGCCGGGCATGACGTGATGGAGATCGACCACAATTGGTGCCGCTCGATCTACACGCGCGATCCGAACGGGACGCTCGTCGAGTATTGCGTGACGACGGGTCAGTTCACCGATGCCGACAAGGAATTGGCGCTGAAAGCAGTGACGTCCGACGACGTGCCGCGCTCGAAGCCGCCGAAATCGATCATGCACCATAAGGCGAAGGATTTTCGCCGCGCCGCCGAATAGCGCGGAGGATGTCTCATGAGAGTCGTCGAAATCCCGCAATACGGGATCGAGCATCTGCGCGTCGCCGAGCGGCCGACACCGGAGCCCGGTCCCGGCCAAGTGCTGCTCAGCATGAAGGCCGCGACGTTGAACTTTCGCGACCTGATGACGGTCATGGGCGGGTACGGGCCGGGCGCACACAAGTTTCCGCTCGTGCCGCTGTCGGACGGATGCGGGGAAGTCGCGGCCGTCGGTCCCGGCGTCACGCGTGTGAAGGCCGGCGACCGCGTTGCGACGATGTTCTTTCAGAATTGGTTTGCTGGCGAGCCGACGCGCGAGGCGCTGTCGAGCGCGTTGGGCGGCGCGCTCGACGGGGTTTGGCGCGACACGATGGTGCTCTCCGAGCAAGGCGTGTCGAAAGTGCCGGCGCACTTGAACGACACCGAGGTCGCGGCGCTGCCGTGTGCCGCTCTGACCGCGTGGCGGGCGCTGGTCGTCGAAGGCGGTTTGAAGGCGGGCGAGACGGTGGTCGTGCAAGGCACGGGCGGTGTCTCGATCTTCGCGTTGCAGTTCGCGAAAGCCGCGGGCGCTGAGGTGATCGTCACCTCATCGTCTGACGAGAAGCTTGAGCGCGCGAAAACGCTCGGCGCCGACCATCTCGTCAATTACAAGAAGACGCCCGAATGGTCGAAGGCCGTGCGCGAGATCACGAGCGGACGCGGGGCGGATCATGTCGTCGAAGTCGGTGGTGCCGGCACGCTCGCGGAAAGCCTCAAGTCCATTCGCATCGCGGGTCATGTGTCGGTCATCGGCGTGCTGGCGGGTCCGGTGAAAGACCTCGAAATCCGCTTGATCATGGGGCCGAACGCGAAAGTCAAAGGCATCACGGTCGGTTCGCGCGAACAGTTCGAGGCGATGTGCCGCGCAATCACGCTCCACAGGATCAAACCTGTGATCGACAAGACGTTTCCGTTCGCCGCCGCGAAGGAAGCCCTGACGCATATGGCGGGGCAGAGCCATTTCGGCAAGATTGCGATCGATTTGGCCGTCTAGCCAGTTGGCTTTTTCTATTGAACGACGATCGTTCCCGTCATGCGCGGGTGGATGGAGCAGACGAAGCCGTAGGTGCCGGGTTTGTCGAATTTGTAGGTGAAGGCGTCGTTCTCATCCAATGCGCCGGAGCGAAACAGTCCCGCATCGCTAACGACGGTGTGGGGCTCGTCGTCTTGGTTTTTCCAGCTGACGGTCGTTCCGGCCTTTACAGTGAGCGACATGGGCGCGAAGTGAAAATCCTTCATCACGATCGTGTGCCGGTCGTCCGCCGGTCCGGGGGCGGCGGTTGTCGCGAGCGTGAGCAACGCAGCAACGAGGGATGCGGCTGCGATCGCGCCGCGCGATTTGTTCAACATCGATGGTCCTCTTCGGTTTTCAGATAAGCTCTAGGCGAGCGGCGTATCGGTGAGTTTCGTGGGTCGGGCTGCGCCGGCGATGGTGACGCTCGTCAAGCCCAGCATCTTCGGCAACTGGTCGGCCGGCACTTTGAGCGGGCCGGGACCCGGGCCCACGCCGGCAGTGGGTTGCGGGTATGCCGTCGAGCGGGCGGTGTGGAAAGTCATATTTCCTTCGACCTTCTGCACGATTTGATGGATGTGGCCGTTGAGGACGGTCACCGAGCCGAAGCGCTTCAGAGGCGCGAAGGCTTGATCGGCGTCGCCCGTGCCCCAGCCCCATGGTTCGTAGATCGTCCAAAGCGGCATGTGCGCGAAGACGACGACCGGTGTGCTCGAGGTGCGAGCTCTAAGATCTCTTTCAAGCCACGCGATTTGGTCGCCGCCGAGAGTGCCCAGACCGCCGGCTTTGAAGCTCATGACGTTGTTGAGTGCCACGAAGTGCACGCCGCCTTGGTCGAAGCTGTAATAACCCTTGTTGTTCGACGTCTTGTCGAAGCGTGCGAAATATTCGGTGCCGGCGCCGTCGGTGACATCGTGCTCGCCGGGAACGGTGTGCAAGTCGCCGACTTTGAGGCCGCCGAGCAATTGTGCCGCGGCGTCAAACTCCTGAGGCTTGGAGAGGTGCGTGATGTCGCCCGTGTGAATCACGAGCGCGGGCTTCTCTGGCAGGGCGTTGATCAGACCGATGGTGGCGGTCAATGTGCCCGCGACGTCGGGGTTCGCCTCTTTGCTGAAGCCGATATGCGTGTCGCTGATTTGTACGAAGAACGGGCGGCCCATACCCTTGTTCGTGGCGGCTGCTGCGAGGTCGACCGGCGTCAACACGCCGCCCGACAAGGTGAACAGCGTTCCCAAGCTTCCGGCAGCCATGCATTTTAGGGCGTCGCGCCGCGAATGCGGCGGTCTTGTCTCGGCCATTTCGTACCTCCCAAATGTCGGTTCAGGAGGTAGACTCAAGTCGGTGCGGATTTATTCTCAGCCGGGCGATTTAATTAACGCGACGAGCGTTTCAACCTCGGCCGGCGCTGCGTCGGAGACGGCGCAGAAATCGAGATCGCCGTTACGCCAGAACACCAAGCGATAACCGCTGCGCGACACGGTTTTGGCCGAATTGGCACCCTGGGCCGCCCAAGCGAACACGTTGATAACATGCGCTCCGTGACGGTAGACCACGACCGAGGCGCGGTGTCCGTCGACATAGTCCGTCCGCCCGCCAACCAAAGCGAAGCCTCGGCTGCCCAAGTCCTTCACCGGGGGCGAGACATCTGCGTGGGTCGCGAACCACGGCTTCACGGTGTGGTGATCGCTCGATGCGACATCGATCAGATGGTCGGACATCAATGAGCGAACATGCGCATTTGCGATGTCGATTGTCAGCGGATCGGTTACCGACGGCAGCATTGTGAACAGCGCCAAGCTTGCGGCCAAGCCGGTTGCGAGGGCGCCGCCGATCGCGCCGCGCCAAAACTCGCCGACGCGTGCGAAAAAACTCGAAAGTTGCGGACGCTCTCGCGTGCCTGCGGGCAAAGCCGCCAAAACACGGCGTCTGAGACCTGGATCCGCGCGGTGGTAAGTGAGGTTCTCGCGCACGGATTTTTGGGTCGCGCTGAAACTGTCGAGCTCGGCTTGGCATTGCGCGCATGTTTCGCTGTGACGCTCGACCTCCGCCGCCGCGGTCGCGTCCAATTCTCCGTCGAAATAAGCCTGCAGCCGTTCCGGATTAGGATGAACCATGGCGGACGCTCCTTTCCGTGCGCTCGATCCAGGTCGATTTGACGAGAGCGCGCGCGCGCGACAAGCGCGACATGACCGTGCCGATCGGCGAGCCCGTGATTTGCGCGATGTCGCGATAAGAAAGATCTTCCAACTCGCGCATGATCAGGACCTCGCGCAGTTCCGAGGGCAATTGGAGGATCACATCGTTGAGTTTGCGCCCTTCGTCGTTCGAAATGACGATGTCCTCGGGGCCGGCCTCGTTGGTGGGAAGCGTTTCTTCGCCGCCTGCGCCGTCGCTCGACGGCAGTTGCGTGTGGGCGCGCCGGCGAGCGTCACTCGCCCATGTGTACCAACAATTGCGCACGATCGTCAGCAGCCACGCCTTCATGTCGTCCCCGCGAAAACCGTCGAAGCCGCGAAAGGCGCGCAGCATCGCTTCCTGCACGATGTCGTCGGCGTCCGGACGCGAACGCGCGAGCCATCGAGCAAGATTGTAGGCCGCATCGATGTGCGGCAACGCTTGCGCCTCGAATCTTCGGCGCCGTTCATCCATGGTCCGGCCGGCTTCTTCGTAAGGTAAGACTGTCCATATGCCCGGTTTATTCTGGTCGCGAGCAGAAATGTTTTATGGCGTTAACGATGCGCGTCACATTCACGTCGGCGTGATGCATGAAATAAGCGGAGGAACCCAACGGTCTGACATGCGTGCACAAGGAGGTCGGCGGCATGTCTTCAATTGGAACCGAAATTTCGTCGTTTGCCACGGCGCCAAGTGCGCGGGGTACTTTTGATCCGGTGACAGTACTCATGCACTGGACGACCGTCGGCCTCGTGATCGTGCTGTTCACGACGGCTTTTGCGATCCATAGCGGCGTTATTCTCTCAGCCGGTGAATGGTTGTTCGTCCATCGCTCGAGCGGCGCCGCGCTTTGGGTCTTGACCGCCTTGCGTGTCGTCTGGCGCGTCGCCTTTGCGCGGTTTCCCGAATTTCCGGCCGATATGTCTGCGTTCGGGAAATCGATCGTCGTGGCGAGCGAACGCTTGCTCTACGCGCTCATGCTCGCACAGCCGCTGAGCGGTCTCTTGATGACCATGCTGCGGGGAAAGCCGTTCGCTCTGTTCTGGTGGGGGATTCCGGCGCTGCTGCCGAAGGACTTGGAGATGTCGTTGCGCTTGCACGACATTCACGAAATCGGCGCGTACATTCTATTGAGCGTCGTCTTTGTGCACGCCGTCCGCGGGCTTTTTCATCACTACGTGCTCGACGACGATCTGTTGCGCGCGACACTGCCTCGTCAGGCGGCGCGAGAGTAATTATCCGCCGATGCGGCGGAAGCGGAAGCCGTTCGCTTTGCCCGATGCGTCGGCGATGGCGAGGTCGTGCATGCGGGCGTGGTCCTTGGACAGGGCGCAGGCCGGGTCGGTGGCGGCGGCTTCTCCGGTGATGGCGAAGGCTTGGCAGCGGCAGCCGCCCCAGTCGATCTCCGCACGCTCGCAGCCTTGGCACGGTTTGGGCATCCATGCCGTACCGCGGAATTTCTTGAAGGCTTCGCCATCGCGCCAGATTTCGCCGAGCGATCGGTCGCGCACGTTATCGAAGGCGAGGTCTGGCAGGCTTGCCGCGGCGTGGCAGGGCAATGCGCGACCGTCGGGAGCTACGACGACGACTTGGCGGCCCCAGCCGCCCATGCAGGCCTTCGGGCGCTCGGCATAGTAGTCGGGCATGACGTGATCGATGACGAGCGTGCCGTCGAGGCGTTTGCGTGCTTCGTCGACGGTTTTTGCCGCAGTCAAGTAGTCGTCCTGCGTGGGCATCAGGCTCGCGCGGTTGGGGATCGCCCAGCCGTGATATTGCACATGCGCGACCTCGAGGCGGCCTGCGCCCCATTCCTCGGCAAGGTCGATGATGGCCGGTAAGTCCGCGATGTTGCCACGGTGGATGACCGCGTTGACGGTGAGCGCCAAGCCTTCTTCCACGACGATCCTTGCCGCTTCGCGTTTGGCTTTCGCGGCGCCCTTCATGTGCGCGATCGCGTCGGCGCGCGCGGCGTCGACGCCTTGGATGCTGATCTGCACGTGCTCGAGGCCGGCGGCGCGCAGCTCCGTCAGGCGCTGCGCGTTGAGGCCGACGCCCGAGGTGATCAGGTTCGTGTAGAGGCCCGCGAGATGCGCCGCGTTGACGAGTTCGGCGAGGTCTTTGCGCGCGAGCGGCTCGCCGCCCGAGAGGTGAACGTGAAGGATGCCGAGTTCCGCCGCTTCGTTGAGCACGCGCGTCCAGGTTTTGGTGTCGAGTTCTTGGGTCGCGCGCACGAGGTCGAGCGGGTTCGAACAATAGGGGCAGCCGAGTGGGCAACGATGGGTCAATTCGGCGAGGAGGCCAATCGGGGCCGGAGCGTCAGTCACGGCTTCACGTACCCCTTCGCCGTCAAGTCCTTGAGCAGCGCGTCGATGTCGGCGCGTATGACGTGGGCGTGCTCGTTGTATTCCTTGGCAAGCGCGGCGGCGATCTCGGAGACGCGCTTCTGACCGTCGAATTGCGCGACGATGGATTGCGCGATTTCGTCGAGTTCCAGAATTCGCTCGGGACCCAAGAGCATGGCGCCCCGTGCGGGATCGGTGCGCATTTTGACACCCGGTGCAAGTCGCGGCTTTGGATCGTCACTCATCTCGAGTCAAGAACTGGGTTTGAATGCGCCGGGTGGAATGTGGCCCGGCGTCACGTAGGCGTCATAGAGCGCGTCCAGCATGGCCCAAAGCACGCTGCATTTGAAGACCAGGGCGGCGATGCAAAGCTCCTGCTCCTCGCGGGTGCGGGTGTTTTCCCGACAGTAGCGCAGGGCAAAGTCCGAATCGCGCGGCGCCTGGGTCAATCTGGCCCCGAAATAGGCGAGGGTTTCGCGCGAGACGAAGTCGTAGCCGGCGAGCATGCCTTCGACCCGCTCGGCGATGATTTTGGGCGCGAAGAGTTCGGTGAGCGACGAGGCCACGGCTTCCAGCACGCTGCGATCGCGGACGAAATGGACATAAGCGTCGGCGGCGAAGATCGTGGCGGGCAAGACCGTCGCTTCGGAGACGACCGTCGCGCGGTCGAGGCCGAGGCCGTCGGTCAGCTTCAGCCAGCGCGCGATGCCGCCGTCGGTGCCGTCCGTGCCGTCGTGATCTTCGAGGCGCGTGCGCCAGGTCGCGCGCAATTCGGGCGTGGGCAGGCGCGAGATGATGATCGCGTCTTTGATCGGGATGCGCGATTGGTAGATGTAGCGGTTCAAGGCCCAGGCTTGGACCTGACCCTTGTTCAGCTTGCCGCCGTGGAGCAAGCGATGGAACGGGTGGAGGTTGTGATAGCGTTCGGCGCCGACGACCCTGAGGCGTGCTTCGAACTCGGCGGGCGAGAGTAGGGTCACAATTCTATCCTCATGCCGTCTTCGGCGATGCGCCAGCCTTCGCGTTCGATTGTTTTGCGTTCGGTTGAGGCGCGATTCAAAACTGAGTTCGAATTGTTGATGTGAATGAAATAGCGGGCGCCCACCTTGACCTCGCGCAGCGCGTCGATGGCGCCGCCGTCGCCAGTCATCGCGACGTGGCCCATGCGGCCTGCGGTTTTCGCGCCTTCACCGGTGCGGATCATTTCAGTGTCCGTGTACATTGTGCCGTCGAAGAATAGCGCGTCCGTTCCGTCAATTGCGTGACGGATTTGGTCCGTGATCTCGGCGCACGAGGGAAGGAAGACGAGCGACTTTCCGTTGGCGTCAGCAATGCGGAGGCCGATCGAGGCACCTTCGGCGGGGCCGATGCCTTCGATCTGCTCGAGATAGAGCGGCGGCTTTCCGGGTGCCGGGAAGGCACGGCAGGTGAGACCGGGCAGCGGTTCGAACGCGCGGTCGGCGATGGCTTCGAAACGCACAAAGGCTCGATCGAGAACATTGAATATCGTATTGGCCGCGATCACGCGCTGCACATAGCTTGTCGCCCAGACTGCGAACGTTTGGCGTTCGCGCATCGTCAAAAGTCCCGTCAGCGCATCCACGTCGGCGCCAGTCAGGATCACGGATCTAATGGGTGACGAGCGCAGGTTTTCGCGCGGGTGAAGTTCTGGCGTGGCGATGATCTGCTGGCGCAGGTCGGGCGAGGCGTTGAGGATGAGCCAACCGTCGCCGTTCGCCGAGACGGCGAGGCTGCATTGGGTCAATCGCGGATGGCTCGGGTCGCCGGCGAAGGCCTGGCGGTTCGATGCGCTGTTCGCGTTCCACTGCGGGAAGCCGCCGCCGGCGGCGGCTCCGAGCACGATGACCTTCATGGTGGGATCGCGCGGTTAGATCCCGCGGCGGAGGTTACTCGGCCGAGGCGTAGCAGTTGATTTCCATCGCCGCGGAGATTTCACGCACCTTCGGTTTGCGCCAAGTCTTCATGGTTGCACCTTGTCTTGTCAGTTTTCGGTCACGGCCAGTCTGTCGCAAAGGGCGGGCGGCGTGCAAGGGGCTTCAGGTTCCCGACAATCCAGCGAGGGTTTGCGCCAAAACGGCCTCGCCGCGCTGCCAGACCATGTCCTTCCAGTCGTCGCGGTCGGGATAGAAGGCGCAGCGTATATCGGCCTTGATTTGCTCGGCCTCGGGACCCAGCGGGTCGCCCCTGGTGTGGAGCCAGTTGTCGGCACGCAAGGCTTCGAAAACTTCGAGCGTCGAATAGGTGCCGTATTCGAGCGCGGCCATGGTCACTTCGGCGTGAGGGAGAAGACCCGGAACGCTCGAGTCGACACTGCCGAGCACGTGAGCGGAGATCGACTCGCCCGAGCGCGTCGAGCGCACGGTGTCGCCCCACCAGGCGCGGGCGCGGCGATAGGCGGGCGCGTCGGTCGGATCTTCGGTGATGAGCTCGCCGTAGCCGTAAGGCCCCAGCCCGGTGTGGAAGTCGACGACGGCGACTTGCGCGCAGCCGGTCAGTTCGCGGCACACGACATGGCGGAAGATGCCGGCCGACCACTGCTCGCGCGCGCCGCCGAAATACATGCCGTCGGGGTGTGCGTATTGGCCCTTGCTGACGGCTTCCTGCATCGCGAACGCGCCGTGTTTCCTAATGTAGGCGCGGAAGAGGTCGCTCGCGCGTTTGAGCGTGTCGGGGCCAAGGTCTTCGGGCGCGATAGCGGATTTCAATTCTTCGTAGCCTTCGTTCTCAGGGTAGGGCGCGCCGTGGTCGACGAAGTTGCGGTTCAGGTCGGCGTTGTCTTCGGTAACGCGGCGGTTCCAGGCGAAGCCGTAGGGATTCAGCGCGTGAATGAGCACGAGCTTCACGCCTTGCGGCCAATTCGCGTTGCGATCGCTTTTGAGCCAGCCGATCTGACAGCCTGAGCCTGCATAGCCTTCGACGCCGTGTGTGCCCGAGATGACGAGCAGACCCGCTTTGGCGTCACTGGTTCCCCAGGTTGCGACATCGGTGAAGAGGTCTTCGCCCTTGGGGCCCTTGGCGTGCGGATTGAGGTGCGAGGTGATCTCCAGACCGCGTGCCTTAGCGGCGCGCAGGAACTTGTCACGCGCTTCGAAGTAGTCGGCGGAGAAGAGCGGCAAGGGATCGAGCGGCATTTCCTTCAGCCCCAAAGGTCGGCGGGCGGCGCGAACATTAGCGTTTCTTCATAGCGCATGCCGGGCGTGCGGTCTTGTGACAGAAGCAGCGGTCCGTCGAGGTCGACGAAATGGGCAAGCGGCGAGAGCATGAATGCCGGCGCCATGGAGAGCGAGGTCGAGACCATGCTGCCGATCATGATCGACAATCCTGAATTTTGTGCTTCGCGGGCGAGTGCGAGCGCGGCGGTCAAGCCGCCGGTCTTGTCGAGCTTGATATTGATCGCGGCGTATTTGGACGCGATGCGCGGCAGGTCGGCGACGGTGTGGAGGGATTCGTCGGCGCAGAGCGGCACCGGCGCGTCGTAGCCCGCGAGCGGCGCGTCGGCGTCGGCGGGCAGGGGCTGCTCGATCAGTTTGACGCCGAGGCGCTCAAGGTCGGGCGCGTAAGCGTTCAGTTGGTCGAAGGTCCAACCCTCGTTCGGATCGACGATGAAGCTGGCGTCCGGCCGGGCAACGCGCACGGCGGTGAGGCAATCGATGTCGTTGCGGCCGCCGAGCTTCACTTTCAGCAGGGGCGCCGCGGACTTGCCGGCCGCTTCGGCCATCCTTTGCGGCTGGTCCAAGCTAATCGTGTAGGCCGTCACGCAGGGCGAGGGTTCGGGCAAGCCTGCAAGCGTCCAGGCGCGGCGCCCGCTTTGCTTTGCCTCGAGGTCCCAGAGCGCGCAGTCGAGCGCGTTGCGCGCGGCGCCGGGTTTCATCAGGCGCAGGAGATCGTGGCGCTTGGCGCCCTCTTCGATATCGCGGCGCGCGGTTTCGATCGTTTCGATCACCCCCGCGACCGTTTCGCCGTAGCGCGCATAGGGCACGCATTCGCCGCGGCCCGTCTTGCCGGCTTGCGTGATCGAGGCGACGACGACATGGGCTTCGGCCTTGGCGCCGCGCGCGATGCGGAACACGCTTGCCAGGGGCCAGCGTTCGTCGGCGATGCGGAGGTCTGTGCGGCTCACTTTTCCTTCGCGGACCAGGCGCCGTCCCAATCGTCGGGCGGCGGCTCGTGCTCGTAATGCGTGATGCGCGATTCGTAGGTGTCGAAGATCGCTTGGCGGTCGGGCGCGATCTTGCGGCCGTGGGCGACCGCTTCCTTCGCCCTCGCCCAATCGCGCATGCGGAAGGCGGCGAACAGGGCTTGGAGCGCTTCGGTCAGCTGCTGGAAGGCGTGCGTTTCGCGCACGTGGGCGTGGCCCATCAGGGCGTAGATGTGGGTCGGCGTGGCGCGGCCTTTGACCGCGATGTAGTCGACTTCGATGAAGGCGAATTTTTCCGAGACGATGCTTTCGGTGTCTTCGCCGATCGCGATGGGGAAGCCGTAGTTGCCGGCGAAGGACTGGATGCGGGCCGAAACGTTGACACTGTCGCCCAAGGCCGAATAGTCGAAGCGCAAGTCCGAACCCATGTTGCCGACGACGCAGATGCCGGTGTTGACGCCGATCGAAACGTCGATGGGCTTGACGTCGTGGCTCTTGTAGAAACCTTCGGCCGTCAGCTCGCGGTTGAGGACGACGAGCGAATCCATCATCGCGAGCGAACATTCGCAGGCATGCGTCGCGTGATCGGGATCGTCGAGCGGCGCGTTCCAGAACGCCATGACGCAGTCGCCGATATATTTGTCGATGGTGCCGCGATGGTTCAGCACTTCGCGCGACAAGGGCGTCAACGCGCGGTTGATGAGGCGGGTCAGGCCTTGCGGGTCGGAGCGGAAGCTTTCGGCAATCGGCGTGAAGCCGCGGATGTCGCAGAACATGATCGAGAGTTCGCGCGTGTCGCCGCCGAGTTTGAGTTTGGAGGGGTCGTTGGCGATGGCCTCGACGACGTCGGGGGGCAGGTACTGGGCGAATGCGCTGCGCACGGTGCGCCGCTCGGCTTCCGTGCGCATGAACTTGACAAGGCTTGCTGCGGCGAAGACGAGGGCAATGTTCAGCGAGGGGGCGACGGGATCGAGCAACCACAGATTCTCGGAGAAGGCCCACCACGACGTGCCGACGGCCGCGACGACCGCGACGATTGCCACGCCGGCGATCCAATATACGGGCACGCGGACGATTGCGATCAACACGAATAGGCCGAGTAGCGTGGCAAAGCCCAACTCGAGGGCCGGACTCCAATCCGGTCGCTCGAGGAAGTGGCGCGTCAGCATTTGTTCGAAGGCTTCGATGTGAACTTCAACGCCGGGCGCGTTGAGCTTCATCGGCGTCGAGCGAAGATCGAGGAGGCCTGCGGCGCTTGTGCCGATGAAGATCGCGGCGCCTTGGAGCTGGGTCATGTCGGCCGAGCCGTCGATGATCTTCCAGGCCGGTATGCCGCGTTTCGCCTTTTGGTTCGTGTAGTGCACCCACATCTGACCGTCCTTGGTGGACGGGATTTCGATCTCGCCGACTTTGACACTGACGATGCGGTTCGGGTCGATGCCGGCCGCGAACTCGTCGGATGCGCCCGCAGTCTTGATCAGGAACGAGGGCGCTGCGCCGGTTTGGGGATTCCGTTGAGCAACCCGCAAAGTTTCCAGCGACAGTCCTGGGTAGATCTTGCCCTTATAAGCGACGAAGAGGGGGACGCGCCGCACGATGCCGTCGTCATCGGGCGCCGTGTTGAACGATCCGCCGCCCGGCGCGGCTTGCTGAAGCAAATCGAGCGAAACCGTCGCACCGGCAAACGATCGGACCGTTTGTTCCGGCCTGCCGTCTCCGACAACGGCTAAACCGCCCTTCAGGATCGGCGCTCGCCCGGTGTCCCGTTCCGTCATGATGAAGCCCAAGACGGCCGGCGATTCCTTCAACGCGCTCGCGAATACAACGTCGTTGTTCGGCAGCGCAGACAATTGCGCGCGCGTTGCATCCCAATCAGCTTCGACAGGAAGGTCATGAGCGATCAGTTCTGGCGAGGTGCGATCCGGTTCGGGAAACACCATGTCGAAGGCGATCACGCCGGCCCCGGCATCACGCAGCTTCGTGACCATCTTTGCGATCGTCGTGCGCGGCCACGGCCATTGTCCGATCCGCTTCAAGCTTTCTTCGTCGATATCGACGTAGCGGACGGACGCGTCGGTGTAGGGGCGCGGATTGGCGCGCTGGTAGTAGTCGAAGATTTGGTTCTGTAGGCCGGACAGGATGCCGCCGGGATCATTCATCTGGAAGAACAGACTGCCGATTAGCACGGCCCACGGCACGACGCCGAGCCAGCGCAGGATGCCGGCGATGCCCGACATCGCGAGCGCGGTTTCGCGTGAAGTTGCGTCCCGCTGCGCCATGTCCCCCTCAAACCCCCCGCCGTCGCGTCATGCCGCGACGCTAGCGTACGAGGGGCGTGAGAAGTCGTAAAGCTGATCCCACAGGCTGTCGAGGCGCGCGAGCGCTTCGGGCATGGGAACGACGGCGATTTTACCTTCTTTTTGGGCGAGAAAGCCCAAGCCTTCGAGCTTCGACAGGGCGTCGGAGACCTCGAAATCGAGGTCGAAGCCGAAGTCGGATTTCAGCCATGCCTCGATGCGGTGGTCGAGTTCGCCTGCGTGCGCCGCGGGGCCGGCCGTCAGAAGCGCGTGATAGGCGAGGATCACTTCCTTCGTTTCCTGCTCCTCGGCCGCGCCGATCAGGGTTTCGAAGACGCCGGCGTCGTTGTTGACGTTCTTGAAGTAGATGTTGTCCGCCAAGCGTTTTTGGTATTTGAGCTTGCGGAAGGAATAGTTCGAGTACTGACGAACCATGAAGGCGCCGGCACCGACGATGACGGAGAGCGCGGCGACCGCCTTCATCAGTTTGTCTTGCGTTACCGCGCTCGCGAATCCCAGATAGGCGCCGATGACGACGAGCACGACCGAGAGTGCGGGCAGGATGTTGAGCGCGATCGGAATGCCGCCGAGCAAGGCCGGGCCTCCCAGGAGGAGGGCATCTTTGCGGCTCATCACCACTTGGACCTCCGGCATCAGCATCGGGAGTTCGAGGCGCGAGATATTGCGGAACGATTTGATCAAAACCGTGCCCGGCTGCGCGCCGCCCGGGAGGCCGCGATTGCGGCGACGGGCGAGCCGGGCGGGCTTTTCCGATGCCGTCTGCTTAAAGCGCACGAAGACGACGACGTCGTCGAAGGTTTCGATCGGAATTTCCTTCGCCTTGATGCCGAGCGCGTTGTTTTGCGCGACCACCTGTGTGCGCCGTCCGCGATAGAAGATGCGGATCGACTCGTAGGGCTCCATGGGCGTGCGTGTCTTGACGTCGAGGAGCGGGTGCTCGCCGCCCAAGCCTTCGACGTCGGCACGCGACAGTTCGAGGAAGTTTGCGCGCGTCATCACGCTCTCGAACGTCGAGGTCAGCTGCGCGTACGCCTCCTCTGCGTTGGGCGGTTCGCGGCGCACGGGGCGCGGTCCGGTCGGCGAGAACCAGGCGTAGAGGTCCTTCAGCTCGACCAGCTCGTCGTAGAAATCGTGGTGAAAGTAGCTGCCCAGGAAGCGGCACAGCGTCTCGAAGTCGCCGAGTTGTTCGCGAGCCAGGCCCGTTTGGGAGAGCGCCGTGATCAGGTCCGATTTCAGGATCGGTATGAAGTGTGAGCGCGCGTGAACGGCCTCTTCCGGCGAATTATCGTCTGTGTGGCTTGCTTCCGTCATGGGACGCGTGCCTCTCTTGCGGTGCAACCGATACGCGAGCCGCGCCGCCTAACCCTTAGGTTCGAATCGATTTACGGCCAGTCGTCAACCATGGCAAGCGCGAGCCTGTGCCGGGCGTCACGCGTGTTTCCTTGGGGCCAGGCCTGTGCCGGGCGGGGCACGAAACTTGCTGCGATTCGGGGGCGCGGGCACACTCTGATTCGCTTCAGTGGCGGCGCATGAGGGTGCGCGGCGCGGCGTTGGTTAGTGCGGGGCAGGCGAGGTAATGGTGGGGGTGGCCCAAGGCGAGGCGTGGCTCGACGTGTCCGAAGACGCGTCGTCCCTGATGCTTCGCCCGCAAGGCGACTGGATCGTCCGTCATGCGGTCGCGGTCGACAAGGCGCTCGCGGCGATCGATACGATCGGGCGGCGCACAGCGACGTTCGACCTTTCGCATCTGCGCAAGCTGGACACCACGGGTGCTTGGCTGATTTATCGCACGGGGCGCACGCTCGAGCGCGCCGGTGCCGCCGTCACGATCGCGGGCGCGACGGCGCCGCAAGCGACGCTGCTCAATGCGGTGGCGAAAGGCGACCGGCTGGCCGAGGAGCGGCCGCACTACAATCCCTTCGTCAATGTCGTCGTGCGCATGGGGGCGGCGCTCGAAGAGGCCGGCCAGACGACGCGCGAACTGGTCGCGTTCCTGGGTCTGATCCTCGAGACGTTGGGCAAGACGGTCCTCAACCCCTTGCGCATGCGCGCGACGTCGACCGTCTATCATATGGAGCAGACGGGTCTAAATGCCGTTCCGATCGTCAGCCTGATTTCGTTCCTGATCGGCGCGGTGCTGGCCTATCAAGGCGCCGAGCAACTCAAGCGTTTCGGCGGCGAGATCTTCACGGTCAATCTTGTCGCCGTTTCGTTCTTGCGCGAGATCGGCATCCTGTTGACCGCGATCATGGTCGCGGGCCGGTCGGGCAGCGCATTCACGGCGCAGATCGGCTCGATGAAGCTGCGCGAAGAGATCGACGCGATGCGCACGCTCGGCCTCGATCCGATGGAGGTTCTGGTTTTGCCGCGCGTCATCGCGCTCATCGTGATGGTTCCCATCCTGGGCTTCATCGGCGCGATGATGGGTCTGTTCGGCGGCGGGCTTGTCGTGTGGTTGGAACTCGGCATGTCGCCGCAGATGTATCTCGTGCGCCTGAACGAGGCGGTCGACATTTGGGATGCGGGCGTCGCGTTCATCAAAGCGCCGGTGTTCGGCCTTCTGATTGCGATGATCGGCTGTTTCGAAGGGATGAAAGTCGAGGGCAGCGCCGAGTCCGTCGGCCAGCGCACGACCGCCTCGGTGGTCGAGGGTATCTTCATCGTCATCGTGGTCGATGCGTTGTTCTCGATCATGTTCGTGAAGCTCGGGATATGAACCCCATGGCGCGCGACGTCGTCATCTCGGTCAGGGGTTTGCGCAATCAGTTCGGGCCGCAGGTCGTTCATGACCGGCTCGATCTCGACATCTATTCGGGCGAAGTCCTGGGTATCGTCGGCGGGTCCGGCACGGGCAAGTCCGTTCTGCTGCGGACCATCCTTGGCCTCAACAAGCCGGCGACCGGGCGGATCGAGATCTTCGGCCAGGCGCGCTCGGAGATGACGCCGGCGGAGGAGCACGCGGTCGAGCGGCGGTGGGGCGTCCTGTTCCAGGACGGCGCCTTGTTCTCGTCGCTGACGGTCGCGCAGAACATCCAGGTGGCGCTCAAAGAGCATCTTCATATGCCGCAACACTTGATGGACGAGATTGCAGCCGTGAAGATCGCGCTTGTCGGCTTGCCGCCGGATGCGGGCCCCAAATTCCCCTCCGAGCTGTCGGGCGGCATGCGCAAGAGGGCGGGCCTCGCGCGCGCGCTGGTGCTCGACCCGGAGATCGTGTTCTTGGACGAACCCACGGCCGGATTGGACCCGATCGGTGCGTCGGCTTTCGACGAACTGATCAAGAACCTTCAGGCGACGCTGGGCTTAACCGTGTTCATGGTCACCCACGATCTCGACAGCCTTTACGCGATCTGCGACCGGATCGCCGTTCTGGCGGAGAAAAGGGTGCTGGTCACGGGTACAATCGAGGACATGCTGACCCAGGAGCATCCCTGGATCCGCGAGTATTTTCACGGTCCGCGCGGGCGGGCGGCGATGGCCGCGAAGACCCAACCGCCGCGGTCTTGAGACTGAAGGAGCGTTGACGCATGGAAACCCGCGCGCATCATTTGCTGATCGGCAGCTTCGCGATCGGTATCGCCGTGCTGACAGTGGTGTTCTTGTTGTGGATCGGAAAGATCGATTTTTCACAGCAGCACCAGTTGTACGATTTGAGGTTCGAAGGCTCGGTCTCGGGCCTCAGCAAAGCGGCCGACGTTCTCTACAACGGCATCAAGGTCGGTGAGGTCATCGATCTGAAACTTGACGAGGACGATCCCAACCGCGTGCTGGTGCGCGTTCAAGTCGACCGCATGACGCCCGTGAAAGAGGATTCCTACGCCAGTCTCGAGACGCAAGGTCTGACCGGGGTCGCCGCCATTCTGATCGCCGGCGGCTCGCCCAAGGCCAATCCGCTGGTCGCCGGGCCCAATCAGCGCTATCCCATGATCGAAACGCGCAAGTCGGCGTTCCAGAAACTTTTCGCCGGCGCGCCGGAGCTGATCAATCGCGGCAATCAGGTGCTCGACCGACTCTCGAACTTCCTGAGCGGGGAGAACGAACAGAAGTTTTCAGAGACGATTGCCCATGTCGAGCGGCTGTCGGCGAATTTGGCGAAGGCGTCCGACAAATTCGATTCCATCGCGACCAACGTCGACAAGATCGTGGCCGGCGACGCGAAGGCGACCCTGGCCGACGTGCGCGGCGTCGCCGGCGATATCAGGCAGATCATGAACGACGCACGCGGACCTTTGCGCGATTTCGCCCGCAGCGGATTGCCGGAGCTGTTGCTTGCCATCAGCGACGCGCGCCAGATGATCGCCTCGATCGACCGCGCTGCGCAGCGGCTCGAAAGCAGTCCGTCGTCGCTGCTCTTCGGCGACAAGGCGGTCGAGTACAAACCGGCGGGAGGACGTTGATGCGGGGACCACTTTTATCCGCGTGCTACGCCGTGGCGTTCGGCGCGGCGACGCTGGCGCTTGCCGGCTGCAGCATTTCAGGACTGGCCGGCAGCGAGCCGCCGCCCGACCTCTATGTGCTGTCGCCGAAAAGCACGTTCTCCGACGATATTCCGCAGGTCGACTGGCAGCTCGTCGTCGACGAACCCTCGACCGCCAAGGGCATCGACACGGATCGCATCGCGATCTCGCCGTCGGCGCTCGAGGTCAAGTATTTCGGCGGCTCGCGCTGGGCCGACCGCGCGCCGCGCATGGTGCAGCAGCTTCTGATCCAATCATTCGAGAACACGAAGAAGATCGTGTCGGTCGGCCGTCAGTCGTTGGGCCTGCGTTCGGACTTCGTGTTGAAGACGGAACTTCGGGAATTCCAGGCCGAAAAGACGGCTGAGGGCGGCACGGTTGTGCGCGTGCGCCTGAACCTGAAGCTCGTACGCCCCGCGATCGGGCAGATCGTCGCTTCGCAGAGTTTCGAGTCGGTCAAGCCGTCGGCGAGCGAGACTGTCCCCGACATCGTTCAGTCCTTCGACGATGCCGTCGGTGCGGTGCTCAAGCGCGCGGTGACGTGGACCATCAAGGCTGGCGAAGAGAACAAGAAGACGCGCCCGAAGGACTGGGATTAGGGGCACGCGGGAGCGGCGCTGTCGAAGAGTCGTCAACGCGCACGGACGTGCGCGTGCTGGGTGGCCGGATCAGTCCGGCCATGACGAATGTGTGAGATGTCTACGCTAGTCGGCCAATTGCCGACGCGAGCGCCACGTAGACCTTGCCGGTTTGCGACGTGAGATAGGTCTCGACCAGTACGTTCTCGCGGTCGCTGCGCGCGGTCTGTTCCATCAGCGCTTCGAACTGCTGGACGTAGCGGTCGACGGTTTCCTTGAACTCGCCGTCTTCGCGGTATTTGCGGCCGATGCGTTCGGTCTGTTCGCGGCCCAAAACGCTCACCAGGCGGCGGGCGAAGACGTTGCGCTCGCCGTTGCGATAACGGCGCAAGAGATCGAGCGGCGGATCGTCTTCGAGGAAGCGGTCGAGATCGATCGCCATCGCTTGCAGCGTCTCGATCATGTGGCGCGATGAAGTGTGGTAGCCGCCGTTCGCCGGTCCTTGCGGGCCGGCGGGAGCAGCGGGACGCGCGCCGGCGTGCTGGGCCGGAGGCATGTGCTGCGAGGGGCCAGGCGGGAAGCCAGTCGTCCTTTCGCTGCGCGGCTCAGGGCGTGGATCGTGGCGCGGTTCGTTCCGCGCGTCATTGCGCGGTTCCACGCGGCGGTGTTGCGGCTGTTGCGGTTGCGGCTGCTGGGTTTCGGCGGCGGCCAGCAACGACTTCATGTCCCAGCCGTTGCGATCGTCCATCGCCGGCGGCTCAGGACCGTCGGCGGGCGAGCGCACGAAGCGCTTGGCCAAGCCGAACCAGCCGCGCGGTTCCCCCGCCACCTCGGGCGGCGCGTGCCTCTCCGCCGGTTGGGGGACGCTGCCGCGGGTCGGCGGCGCGAGTTGGCCGGACGGAGGCACGCTGAAATTGGGAATCGACTGATGCTGCGGCGGCGCTTTGAGCGCGGGCCCCGCTGCCTGTTGCTTGCTGCCTTCGATCGCTTGTACGCGGTCGAAGGCGACGCTGACGCGCGTCGATAGATCGGTGATCGCGCCCGCCTGCTGGTCGAGCACGGTGCGCAGATGCTGGGTGTGGATCGCGGCTTCGGCGGGCAATTCCTGCAACAGCTTCGAGAGTTTGCCGACCGTCATCTCGATCTGTTGGGAGGCGCCGGATGCCGTGTCGCGCAGGCCGATGAGAACAGAGCCTAGGCGCCCGGCGGCGTCGAAGGAGCTGTCGCCCGCGGTGCGGATCGTTTGCATTGCCTGCTCGAGGCCCGAGGTCGTGAGCTCGTCGTTGACGGCAA
>JBGOVA010000160.1:0-10524 GCA_041477875.1 Micropepsaceae bacterium
AACGCCGGCACCGGCTCGATGCGCATTGCGTAGGCCTCGAACACCCGCTTCCGCGTAAGCGCCATAACCCGGCCCGTTCGGATCGCCGACAAAGCGCCCATGATCGCGATGCCGCCCGAATCGACGTCGAAGCTCGCAAAGTTGCCGACGATGCCGTCGACAAAATACTGCGCGCCATCCTCGACAATTCCGCGGTCGTCGCTCGCCGACGCCGCCGCCAGCGCGAACTCACCGCCCCAACTTGCGATCACGCCGCGACAGTTCGTTCCGCTCCCGTGCCTGTCGCGCTCAAAAAGAGAACGCAAACTGGCTGTCGAACGGAGACACAACTTTAGAAGAGGGACCCAACCCCCAGCGCGCACTCACAATTCTGTGATCGAACGTAGCGCGACAAGCGCCCGCTCGCCATCCAGATTCGCGAGGAAGCCTGAAAGGAGGTACGCGCGCGAAGCGATTCTTCCGCGAGTTGTGTCAGGCAAAACTCAACGTCGCGCCGCTCCCTACGGCGCCCCGTCCCACACGCAATCGAGAATCTTCGGTTCGAAGATCGCGCCGATCAGCAAGCGCTTGTCGATACTGGCACCCACGCTCGCGCCGGAAATCTCGTCACCCGGATTGTAGTAGATCGTCTCCGGCACGAAACTGCCCTTGCCGTCGGCCTTCAGATGCATGACGTGGCTCGGCGACGGCTTCGATGCGTCCCGCACGTGTTCCAACAACTGGAGCACTTTCGAATGCAGCCCCAGCAGCAAGTCGCCGTTGCTCATGACCTCGATGTTGTCGGCAAAACCCGGCACTGGCACCGCGGCGCGCTGCTTCAGCGCGTTCGTCGCCGGGTCGCGATCATAGACATAGACGGTCAGTTCGGACGCCGCCGAGAGATAAAGCGATTTTCCGTCCGCGCTGACATTGATGCCGTTCGAACCGCCGATGCCGCTCAGCGCGGCCGAGAATTTCTGACCGTCGAAGAACTGCACCGTCGTATCGCGCAAGCGCAAATAATCTTCCGCCGTGCGCATCGTCTCCCCCAGCGGATACGCGTGGTCGTTGGTAACGTAGAACGCGTCCGTGCCGACGCCGACGATGTCGTTGGGCGACACGAGTTCAGGCCCCGTGACCGTGCGCCGATGCGTCAGCTTCGCAGCCTCGACATCGAAGATTTCGATCGCTTGAGCCTTGTTCGCGTGATTGATGACGAAGAGCGTCTTCTTGCCGTCCGCGCCCCGATAAAGGCTGGTGCCGTGCGGCAGGAGCCCCGCGCCCGCCGTCAAGTCGACAGGCTGCGCGTCGGATGCATTCAGGTCGTAGGACCAGATCGCGCCGCGCGCCTCGCCGCCCGCAAACGCCGCGCGCCGGTCATAGCCCGAGAGATAGGCAATCTTCGTTTCGGGATCGATCGTCAAATCCTCGACGCCGACGACGCCCGTCACCGCCTTGCAGGTGCCCGCGACCTTGGGCTCGATCGTCAAGAAATAACCTGCCGCCTGCAGGAAGAAATAACCCCAGATGCCGGCAGCAACCAAAAGAATGAGAAATAACCAGCCAATGATCCGGCCCATGTTGCGCTCCCCGTCCTTGAATCTTGTTGTCCCAACAGGCTAACAGGAAACGGCCCGCCCGCCCGGCGCGACCGAATGCAGCACAGGCCGTGGAATCCGTGTTATTCCCTATCCGAAACTGAACGTGAGCGGCGGCACACACACGTCGCAGGGGAGCCAGTCGCGCATGCCATCGATTTTGAGTCCGAGCGAATCGCTGGGTCTGGCCGGCAGGGCGCTCGACGGCCGTGTGCGCCGCGCCGCGGGTCATGTCAGCGATCTGACCTTCGCGCGCATCGCCGAGCGTTTGCGCCAGGACGCGGTCGACAACGAATTCACCTACGAGCGCGACGGTCAGAACGAACCGATCCCCATCATGCTGCGCCCGCTGCTCGCAATGAACGAGCAACTGGCCTACGTCCATCACGTTTGCCAGCGCCTGACCGAAGCGTTGAAGCGCCTGCCCTCGCTCTATCTCGGCGACGAGACGGTCCGCCGCGTCATCGCCATCACGCCGGGCGAGGAAAGCTGGCTGCGCGACACTTGGACCAACGCCCATCAGCGCAACAACACGGTCTACGGCAGGCTCGACGCCGTGTGCGATTTCACCGCCGCGGGGTGGCAGGACACGCTGCATTTCATGGAGGCGAACCTCTCGGGCGTCGGCGGCATCAACTACGCGCCGCTCTGCGAACATCTCGTCATGCGCGACATCGTGCCGACCGTGCTCGCGCACGATCCCGCCTTGCGCATCGAATTGCCGCGCGATCAGCGCGACCTCTTCATCCAGGTCTTGATCGACCATGCCCGCTCGCTCGGCCGCAACGCCTGCCGCCTTTGTTTCATCGAACCGAAATACGCCGAAGACGGCATCAACGAGCAATCGGTGCTGAGCGGCTTCCTCGCCAAACGCCACGGCCTCACGATCACCCACGCCGACCCGGTCGAACTGCGCGTCAAGGACGGCGAGGTCTACTACGGCGACGACTGCGTCGACGTCGCCTATCGCGATTACGAGGTCCGCGACCTGATCGAACTCGAAGAAGAGCAAGGCAAGCCGCTGGAGGCTATGCGCCTCCTCTTCAAGCAGAACCGCGTGGTCTCCTCGCTCGTCGGCGATTTCGACCACAAGAGCTGCTGGGAGATCCTGACCGACCCCGCGATCGCCGAAAAATATTTCAGCGCCGAGGAATGTCGCCTCTTCCGCCGCCATGTGCTGTGGACGCGCGTCGTCGGCGACCGCCGCACGACCCTGCCGCACAACGTCGAGGGCGACCTCCTCGAATTCACGCGCACGCACCGCGAACAGCTCGTGCTGAAGCCGAACCGATCCTACGGCGGCGACGGCGTGACGCTGGGCGCCGCGACCGAACCGGCCGAATGGGAGAGTCTCCTCAATGTGGCGGTCGAGAACACCGGCGATCCGGAGCTGTCGTGGGTCGTCCAGTCCGCGACCATCCTGCCCGTCTGCGAGTTCCCGATTGTCGGCGCCGACGGGCGCGTCTTCAACGAGCCGTTCTACGCCGTCATGGGCTTCGCGCCGACCGAGAACGGCCTCGGCATCATGTGCCGCGTCAGCCAAAAACAGGTCGTGAACGTCGCCCAGCACGGCGGCATGGCGGCCGTGCTCGTCGCCCATGCGCCCGACGAATTGCGCATGCCCAAGCGCTCCATGGCCCGCGCCGACGGCGCCGATCAGACGCTGCGCAAGCAGATCGCCGAGCTGCAGCATCTCGACAACGCCATCGCCGTCCTCGAATGGGACGAGGAAACGGTCCTGCCCTCCGGCGGCCGCGAGGAGCGCGGCGAACAACTGGCGACGCTCGAAGGCACCCGTCACGCGCTTCTGACCTCCGATCACCTGGGCGACCTGATCGAAGAGGTCGCGCTCCAGCGCGATGGCGACGAACGTTGGCGCCGCGAACTCGAACTCCTGCGCGATCTGCGCAAGAGCGAGATAGCGCTGCCCGAGGACCTCGTGCGCCGCTTCGCGAATGCCCGCTCGCGTTCGGCCGGCGCTTGGGAAGTCGCCCGCGAAAAGAACGACTTCGCCCTGCTTGCGCCCGCGCTCACTGAAACGCTGAACCTCTTGCGCGAGACGGCGCAAACACTCGACGCCGAAGCCGACCCATACGACATCCTGATCGACGAATACGAGCCGGGCATGACGCGCGCGCGCATCGAACCCGTGCTCAACGAGATGCGCGAACGCCTTGTGCCGCTGGTGCAGGAGGCGACGCGCAAGACGGCCTCTTGGCCGGCGTCTCTGATGCGCGCGCGAAAATTCCCCGACGCGAAGCAGTGGGCCCTATGCCGCGACCTCCTCGTCGCGATCGGCTTCGACTTCGAACGCGGCCACCTCGACCGCGCAACGCACCCCGGCACGACCGCCGTCGGCTTCGACGACGTGCGCCTGGCGCTGCGCCCCAGCGACGACGATCTGTGCGAAGCCGTCTTGACGGCGCTGCACGAAGCCGGCCACGGGCTCTACGACCAGGGCATGGCCCTCGAGGATCGCGGCTCGCTGCTCGGCGCCGCGCCTTCGATGGGCCTGCACGAGGCGCAAGCGCGCCTTTGGGAAAACCACATCGGCCGCAGCCGGGCGTTCTGGCAATACTTCCATCCCAAGATCCGCGCCACTTTGGGCGACGCAGTGATGGGGCTCGACGCCGACAAATTCTACCAGACGACGAACCGCGTCGCCCCGACGCTCACGCGCTCGACTGCCGACGAACTCTCCTACCATCTGCACATCCTGCTTAGATACGAACTTGAAATCGCATTGCTCTCGGGCACGCTCGCGGTCAAAGACCTGCCTGGCGCGTGGAACGAACGCAGCAAGGCTTTGATCGGCGTCGCACCGAAGACGGATCGCGAAGGCGTCTTGCAGGACGGCCATTGGGCGAGCGGGATGTTCGGCTATTTCCCGACCTACACCCTGGGCAGCCTCTACGCGGCGCAATTGATCGAAACTTACGAGCGCGATCACGACCTCACAGCCGAAATCGCGCGCGGCGAATTCGCCGGTCTGCTGTCCTGGCTGAAGAAGAACGTCTTCGACGCCGGCGACCGCCTGCCCGCCGAAGACCTGATCGCCAGGGTCACCGGCAAGGGCCTCGACGCTGCGGCCTATTTCCGACACGTCGAGGCGAAGCTGCGATAACGCGCGCCTGGCCTGCGACTCGGCGCTTGCGCGCGCCGGACGGGATCATTTATTTGGCGAGCAATCGCCGGGCGGCGGCAAAGAATGACTTGCCCGCGCGGTGATAGTCCGCCCATGCCGACGACTTGCCGAGCAGGGCCGGTGCCGAATGCACGGTGAACCGGCGCGGATCGAGACCCGGCCGCACTTGCGCCCAAGTGACGGGCATCGACACGGGCGCCCCCGGCCTCGCGCGCGGTGACAGCGGTCCGACCGCCGTCGCGGTGCGATCGTTGCGCAGGTAATCGAGAAAGATCCGGCCCACGCGATCCTTCTTCGCCATCGTGATGAGATAGCGATCGGGCGAGTCCGCCGCCACCTGACGGCAGACTTCCTGCGCGAAGCCTTTCGCCGCGGGCCATTCCAGCTTGGACTTCTCGCGCGCGAACGGCGTGACGACGTGAAGGCCCTTCCCGCCCGTCGTCTTGCAGAAGCTTTCGAGCCCGAGCTTGTTGAGCCTGTCCTGGAATTCTCGCGCCGCCTCGATGACGCGCGCGAACGCGACGTCCGGCGCCGGGTCCAGATCGAACACCAATCGGCCCGGCGTTTCCGGATCGCCGGGTTGGCAATTCCACGGATGGAGTTCCATGACGGAGATCTGAGCGGCCGCGATCAACGCTTCGACGCTGTCGAGCTGAAGATATGGCGACTTGTCGCCGCTGACGGTGACGAGCGTCATCAAATCGGAAGTACCCTGCCCCGCATGCCGCTGGAAGAAATGTTGGCCGCCGATCCCGTCGGGCGCGCGCACCACCGAGCACGGGCGGCCCTTCAAATGCTCGATCATCCAGTCGCCGACCGCGGCGTAGTAGTCCGCAAGATCGCGCTTCGTGACCGGCTTGCTCCCCTCCGCGGCCGGCCACAGCACCTTGTCGGGGTGCGAGAGAGTCACGCCGAGCACGGACGCATTTGCGGGTTTCGCAAGTACCTTGAGCGGCGCGCGCAACGTTCGCGGCTCCGCTTTCTTCGCCTGCATCACGGTTTCGCCTTTGACCTCGCGCGCGGGTTTGTCCTCGCGCAGGCCCTTGAAGGCCGCCTCCCGCACCATCCCCGAGCCCGTCCAACCGCCGATCTCGATTTCGGCGACAAGTGAAGGCTCCGCCCAGCGCACATCGGGGGTCTTCTCCGGCGCGTTGGCGCCCGAGAAGGGGCTCTTGCCGGCAGCGACCGCTTTCAGGCGCGGAAATATCAGACGCGCCGTCTCGCGGTCGTATCCGGTGCCCACCCGTCCGAGATAGTCGAGCTTGCCGTTCCTGTAGACACCCGCGAGCAGCGAGCGAAAGCGTCCGTTCTCCTCGCTCCAGCCGCCGATCACGACTTCTTGCCCCGGGCGCGTTTTGGTCTTCGTCCACATAGCGCCGCGCCCCGAACGATAGGGCGCGTCGAGACGCTTCGAGACGATACCTTCAAGCGCCATCTTGCGCGCCGCCTCCAGCACCGCGCCGCCGTCCGTTTCCAAGTGGGTGACGAACCGCAGCCGGCTGTCCGCACCTTCAAGCAACGTCCGCAACCGCGCTTTGCGGTCTATCAAAGGCAATCCGCGCAGGTCGAGCCCGTCGCAAAAAAGAAGATCGAACGCAAAATAGACCAGTGCATCGGTCTTGCCCTTCGACAACGCGTCCTGCAGCGAGGGGAAGTGCGGTACGCCGGCCCGATCGACGGCCACGACCTCACCGTCGATGATGCAATCGGGAAGGCGCGCGCCGCTCCTGGCGATGGCCGAAAACTTTTTCGTCCAGTCGAGGCCCTTGCGCGTCCGCAGCACGCCCTTCCCGTCCTCGACGCGCATTTGCATGCGGTAACCGTCGAACTTGATCTCGTGGACCCAACCCGACGCCCGCGGCGGTTGATCGACGGCGTTGCACAATTGCGGCGCGACGAACGCCGGCATCTCCGTGACGCGCCTTCCGGGAAGCGGCGCGTACTTCGCGGGCGCGAGTTTCGGCGGCGCATCGCCACCGTCGAAACGGTCCGAATGCCACACTGCATCGGCCGCCGTTTCCTTCGCCAGCATGAACGGCTTCGGTGCTCGCCCCTTGCCGGCTGCGATCTGTGCCATCGTCCGGCCCGAGGCGACCGATTTGTCTTCCGCCAGAACGGCCTCGCCATCGCCGTCGACCGCGTGCTCGTCGCGATGCTTGATCAAAAGCCAGTTGTCGCGTTTGTCGCGTTCGCGCCGGCGCATGCGCACGAGCACCCAACTTCCGTGGAGGCGCTTGCCGAACAGCCGAAACTTGAAGTCGCCCTTTGCGAGCGCCTCTTGCGCGGGCCGCGGACCCTCGACCTCCCAATAGCCGCGGTCCCACATCAGTACCGTGCCGCCACCGTATTGGCCCTTGGGAATGGTCCCTTCGAAATCGCCGTAATCGAGGGGGTGGTCTTCGACTTCGACCGCAAGCCGCTTGTCCGCCGGATCGAGCGACGGCCCGCGCGTCACGGCCCACGATTTGAAGACGCCGTCGAGTTCGATGCGAAAGTCGTAGTGAAGCCGCGTCGCCGCGTGCTTCTGAATGACGAAACGCGCCCGCGCGGACGGTGCGACGGTTCCCTCGCCGCTCGGTTCGCCGGTCTTCGAGAAATCGCGCTTGGCCTTATAGGTCGAGAGTTTGCCGGCGGCCGGCTTTGTGCTGCGAGCCGCCACGGAAGAGACTCACCGCTTCTCGCGGCGCTTCGCCGCCGGCGCCTTCGCGGGTGCCTTGCGCCCGCCGTCGCCCTTCAAGCTCGCCTTCAACGCGTCCATCAGATTGATGACGTTGCTGGGCTTGGGCTCTTCCTTGCGGACGATCTTGTGGCCCTTCTGCTTGCTCGCGATCAATTCGCGCAGCGCGTCTTCGTAGCGATCGTTGAACGCGGTCGGATCGAAATCGGTCTCTTTCTGCGCGATGATCTTGCGTGCGATCTCGACCATCGCCGCATCGGACTTGACGGCGGGGATGTCGGCAAAAAACTCCTTCATGTTGCGCACCTCGTCATGGCTGCGCAGCATCGTGGCGACGATCCCCTTGTCGCGCGGCTCGAGCGCGACGAGGCGTTCGCGTTGCGACATGACCACGCGTCCGATCGCGACCTGTCCCTCCTGCTCCATCGCCGCGCGGATGACCTCGTAAGGTTCGACCGCCATCTTCCCGTCGGGCACCAGGTAATACGGATTGTCCCAATAAAGCCTGTCGATGTCGTCGGCCGGCACGAAGCTTTCGATGTCGATCGTCTTCGTGCTCTCGAGGCGGACGGACTCGATCTCCTCGGGCGTCACGATCACGTATTCGCCCTTCGAGATTTCGTATCCCTTGACGAGGTTCTTGCGCTCGACCGGCTCTTCCGTGCCCGCATCGACCGTGACCATGCGGATGCGGTTGCCGGTCTGCGGATTGATCAGATTGAATGAGACGTCCCCGCGCGGACTGATCGCGTTGTAAAGCGCAACAGGGCAAGTCACGAGGGACAGTTTCAAATGCCCCTGCCAGGACGGACGCGCAGCCATAATCCCACCTATCGGAAGACGTTTATCGTCGTCGCCCGAGGGGGATAACGCAAGAGGTTTGGAACCGCAGCCGTTAGCTTTGCTTAATCTCGCCGCTCGAAAAATCGAGGCTGAAGCAATGGGTTAGTCCGGTTTCGCAGTCGGTGACGGCGACCTTGAGCACCTCACTCGCGATCGTGACCGCTCCCGTCTCCAGATAGACCGCCGCCGCATCGATGAAGTCGGCGGCATTAACCGTTGCCCGCTGTCCGGTTTCATCGCCGATCACTTCCGCGATGAAGCGCCACGCGGGCCGGCTGAGGTCGACCTCCCGAAGGTGGGTCGGCGCGATACGCGTTGGTGCTATGCGGCGGGCGACGGCTGTCATAGCGTTTGACCTCTCGGGATGAGCGAACGGCCATCTCGTTTCGCGCCCAAAACGGCCTCGAAAGACGCATGGCAGACTCGCGAATCACTTCACGAATGAAAGTGTACAGGACCCGAATCGGGTTTCACGACTGGATCGTGGCCGCCAACAGCCAAAAAGCCGCGCTGCAGGCCTGGGATTTGCACAACAACGACCTCTTCACCTCCGGCGCCGCGCGGGTTGTCAACACCCCCGCCGACGTCGAACTCGCGATGAAAACCCCCGGCATCCCCGTCATCGCCCCCGGCCAAGACAAAATCCGCATCCCCGACGCGGCGGCGAAACCTGTGAAGAAACAGGCGACACCTGAGGAGCGAAAGCAGGCGGCGAAGCCCGACCGATCCAAACTCGACGCCGCTGAGAAAGATCTCGCCAAATTCGCAAAGCAAACAAGCGCACGTCGTGCATCGTTGGAAGACCGCAGAATATCGCTCCACGCCGAAATCGAAGACTTCGAAACAGAGACCGCACGCGAACGCCGCCGCCTCGAGCAACGCGTGGAGAAGGAGCGCAAGGCGCTCGCGACAAACTAGACGCCACTGCGCGAAACCCATTGATCAGCATCGGAAGTGGCCGCGACGAAGACTGACGCGCCACGCAGCAGCGGTTTGCCGCGGTCCTCCCGTCCTTCAGAATTAAGCGCTCGCTTCCCGCTCCACCGCGGGGAATGCGGGCGCTTATTTGTGGGGCGCACCCCGAGCGCAACGCGCACTTTGTGCAACGTCTCGATTCGAACGCGGCGGCCTTGAAGGCCGCCGCGCAAGTGCCCGGCATGGGCTAGTTCAAGAACGCCCACGCACCGTCGGGCTGTCGGCACGCGCGCCCGACCGCTTGACGTCTGCGGTCGAGCCAGACGGTGTGACGGTAGTTCGCACAGGCGAAGCCGTCGTCGTCGTAGTAGTAGCTGCGCACGCGGAAATCGCCGCGATGATTGTTGCGCGGATTGCGCCAGCGATGGACGACACCCGGACGCCAGCCGTTCAGTCCGTCGTAGTACGCGCGATAGGCGTAGCCGCGATCGTCGCAATCCAGATCGCGCGTTAACGCCGCGCCGAGTGCGCCGCCGATGATGATGCCGGCGAACGTCGGACCGGCGCGATCGTCACCGATCGATCGGCCGAGCAGACCACCGATTAGGCCGCCGATCAGAATGCCGGCCGGGTCGGGGCGACTGCGGCACTCGCGATAGTAGAGATCGTCGCCGTAGTAGTAGGTGCGCGAATAGCGCTTGCGCCAACGGTAGTCGCGGTCGCCGCGCCAATAGGTTTGGCGGACCATGCCTGAGTTGATCCCGACGAGAACACAGTTGCCCCGCTCGTAACACATCCAGCGATAGCCGCTTGAAGGCGGCGGGAGATTGTTGCGCCGCCAATCGGGGACAGCGAACTGATTTTGACGGTACTGGTTCGGCAGGCGATCCCCGCGCGACCAACGTCGTCCGCCGAAAAACGGGCCGGGCTGACCGCCGGGAGGCGGACCGGCCTGACCGCCGGGAGGCGGACCGGCCTGACCGCCGGGAGGCGGAGCGAACGGACCGCCGGGAGGCGGAGCGAACGGACCGCCGGGAGGTTGACCCTGCTGACCGCCCGGGGGCTTACCCTTCAGACGCACACCGGGAGGTTGACCCTGTTGGTCACCGCCGGGAGGCGGACCGGCCTGACCGCTGGGAGGAATGACGTTTTGTTGGCTGCCGGGAGGTTGACCCTGCTGACCGCCGGGGGGCTGACCGGCCTGACCACCGGGAGGCGGAGCGAACGGACCGCCCGGAGGTTGACCCTGCTGACCGCCCGGGGGCTTGCCCTTCAAACGCGCACCGGGAGGTTGACCCTGTTGGCCGCCGCCGGGAGGCGGACCGGCCTGACCGCCGGGAGGAATGACGTTTTGTTGGCCGCCGGGC
>JBGOVA010000124.1:0-13725 GCA_041477875.1 Micropepsaceae bacterium
CGTGCCGCCGTCGAAGGCAGAGTCGAAAAAGGATTAGATCGGCGGCGCTTGTCGCAAGCTTTGCAAGAGCGCCAGCGTCGCAAACCCGTCCGGCGCCATGCCGGCGCTGCGCTGATACGAGCGGATCGCTTCGCGGGTGCGCCGCCCGATGACGCCGTCCGCCTCCCCAACGTCGTACTTGCGTTGCGAAAGCAAGGTCTGAAGCTCCACGCGATCCGTGCGTGACAAGATCGGCTGCTCGTCGCGCGGCCAGTCCGTGCGGAAATCGGGCCCGCCCTTGAAACGCTGCGATAGCTGGCAAATCGCAAGCGCGTAGGAGATCGCGTTGTTGTAGGCGAGCACGACCTTGAAATTGGGATAAGCGATGAACGCAGGCCCCTTGTAGCCGGCGGGCAGAATGATCGCGGCCGGCGCGTCTTTGTCTTGACCCTTGCGCCGCGCGAGCGAGCGACCGTTCGCGAGGCGAACCGACAAATCCGTCCATTCGCGCACTGACTTTTCGATCGAAATATCCGCCTGCCCGTAGTCGAAATTGTCAGGTAGCTGCACTTCGTCGAAGCACGGCGCGCCCGTCTGCCAGCCTTTTTCGCTGAGATAGTTCGCGGTCGATGCAAAGACGTCGGCGCGCGTGTCCCAAAGATTGCGCCTGCCGTCGCCGTTGCCGTCTTTCGCGTATTGCAGGAACACGGTCGGAATGAACTGGGTCTGCCCCATCGCGCCCGCCCAGGAGCCGATCATGCGCTGGGGCGAGATGTCGCCCTGCTCGAGGATCTGGAGCGCCGCCAGAAGCTGTTCCCGCCCGAACGCCGCGCGCCGCCCGTCGAAGGCCAACGTCGCCAGCGCCTCGATCACATTGAAGCCGCCGAGATTCTGCCCGAAATTGCTCTCAAGTCCCCAGATCGCGGTCACGACGCTGGCCGGTACGCCGTATTTACCTTCGGCCCGCCCCATCGACTTGCGGTACTGGCGCATCAGCGAGCGCCCGCGCGCGACCCGGTCGTCCGACACCGCGCTGTCCATATAGTCCCAGATCGCGCGGCTGAACTCGGGCTGGTTTTCGTTCAACTCGACCACGCGCGTGTTCAGGCGCACGTTCTCGAATGCGGCGTCGAGGGTCTGGTTGCTGATTCCCTTCGTGCGCGCTTCCGCCTTGAAGGCGTCGACCCAGGCCGCGAACTCCGGCGAACGGTCTGGCGTGTCGGGGATGGGGTGCGACATCCGCACGTTCGGATCGACGGGCGCGCCGTCGGCCGCAAGCGCCACGGAGCCCCCGGCCAGAGCCAAGACCACCAGCAAACGTACGGCCCAGGGCCACAAAGCGCGCGAATAACGCATGCTCATTCGGATGCATGATGTCGCTCCGAAAGGCAAGGCAATGGCCGTCACAACCGCAGTTTTGGCCGTTGACAAGGCGAAATCCCCACACTAATGCTCCGCGCCTCAAAACCGGCCTGTCTCGGGTCGACGTCGCGGGACCAGGCTCCATGAAAATTAGAAACTCGCTGAAATCGTTAAAAGCCCGCGACAAGGACTGCCGCGTCGTCCGCCGCAAGGGCCGCGTCTACGTCATCAACAAGAAGAACCCGCGCTTCAAAGCGCGCCAAGGCTGATCCAACCCGCCTTGGGGAACAGCGCCCTGGCGCCAGGCGCGTGGGCGGCCGATATTGCACGTCAGGATTCTGACGCGGGCCCCGTTGTTTCATGCGCATGCCGGACATTGACCCTGAAGTCCTCGCGCGCCGCGCGGGCCTGGTGGATGGCCTGCGCCGTCTTGTGCCGGACGGGGTCATCAGCGAGGACGACGCGCTTGTCGCCTATGACTGCGACGCACTGACCGCCTATCGCCAAAAGCCTCTTGCTGTGGTTCTGCCCAAGACGGCCGATGATGTCAGCGCCGTCCTGCGCTTCTGCCTGCAGAACAAGATCAAGATCGTGCCGCGCGGCGCCGGCACGTCGCTTTCGGGCGGCGCGTTGCCCGTCGGCGACGGCATCCTTCTCGGCCTTTCGCGCATGAGCCGCATCCTCGAGATCGATCTCGAAAACCGCTGCGCCGTCGTCGAGCCCGGCGTGACGAACCTCGCGATCACCCGCGCGGTCGAAGCCGACGGCTTCTACTACGCGCCCGACCCCTCGAGCCAAGTCGCCTGCACGATCGGCGGCAACGTGGCCGAGAACTCCGGCGGGATCCACTGCCTGAAATACGGCCTGACGACCAACAATCTCCTCGGCGCCGAATTCGCCTTGATCGACGGCACGCGCGTGCGCTTCGGCGGCAAGGCGCTGGACGCGGGCGGCCTCGATTTGCTGGGCCTCATTACGGGCTCCGAAGGTCTCTTGGGCATCGTGACCGAAGTAACGGTGCGCCTGCGCCCCAAGCCGCCGACCGCCAAGGCGATGCTGATCGCGTTCCCCTCGATCGAAGCGGCCGGCCGATGCGTCGCCGACGTGATCGCCGCGGGCGTCATACCGGCCGCGATGGAGATCATGGACCGCTTCGCCATGGACGCGATCGAGGCCTATTGCGCGCCGGGCTATCCGAAGCGTGCTGCCGCCGTGCTGATCGTCGAGCTCGACGGGATGGCGGTCGAGGTTGACGCGATGACGCCGCAAGTCGACGCGATCGCACGGGGCAACGGCGCGCTATCCTGCGAAAGCAGCCGCTCCGACGCCGAGCGCGAACGCATTTGGCAAGGCCGCAAGGCAGCCTTTGCCGCCGCGGGCCGCATCGCGCCCGACATGCTCTGCATGGACGGGACGATCCCGCGCCGCGCGCTGCCGCGCGTGCTGACGCGCATCACCGAGATGTCGTCCGAGTTCGGTCTTCCCGTCGCGAACGTGTTCCACGCCGGCGACGGCAATCTCCACCCGCTGATCATGTTCGACGTGATGAAGCCCGGCGACCTCGAGAAAGCCGAAAAATTCGGCGCCGAGATTTTGAAACTCTGTGTCGAAGTCGGCGGCGTGCTCACCGGCGAACACGGCGTCGGCATCGAGAAACGCGATCTGATGCCGCTCATGTTCGATCCCATCGATCTCGCGCAGCAGGAGAGGGTCAAATGCGCCTTCGATCCGGCGGCGCTGCTCAATCCGGGGAAAGTGTTCCCGTCGCTGTCGGCCTGCGTCGAGGGTGGCGCGATGCACGTGCACCAAGGCCGTCTGCCATACCCGAATCTTCCGCGGCTCTGACACGCGATGGCCTTGCGCGTCCTCAAACCCGACACTGAAGCCGACGTGGCAACCGCGATCCGCGATGCAGCGCGCGCCGCGACATCGCTCGCGATCGAAGGCAACGGATCGAAGCGCGCGTTGGGCCGAACCATCGCCGCTGAGACGGTGCTCAAACTGTCAGGGCTGACGGGCATCACGATGTACGAGCCCGATGAGCTCGTCTTCACCGCACGCGCCGGAACCACGCTTGAGGAGATCGAAGCGGTCCTGGCCGCGCGCGGCCAATGCCTCGGCTTCGAGCCCGGCGATTGCGGGCCGCTCTGGGGCGCCCCGAAAGGGCAGGCGACCATCGGCGGCATCGTCGCCGCCGGCAACAGCGGCCCGCGCCGCTTTGCAGCCGGCGCCGCGCGCGATCACCTGCTCGGCTTCACGGCGATCAACGGCAACGGCGAGCGCTTCAAGGCGGGCGGGCGCGTCGTCAAGAACGTGACCGGCTACGACCTGCCCAAACTCGCCGCCGGATCGTTCGGAACGCTGTTCGTCATGACGGAGCTGACGTTGCGCGCGCTGCCCAAGGGCGCCGCATCGAGTGTCCTCGCGATCGAAGGCCTTGACCCGACCGAAGGGCTCCGCGTGCTGCGATCGATCGCCGCCTCGCCGTTCGAGCCGACGGGCCTCGCCTATCGACCCGCCGTCCAGGCACAATCGCTCACGCTCATCCGCCTCGATGGACAGCCCGACGGCGTGAAGGCGCGCCAAGACGAATTGTGCCGCACGCTCGCGCCCGGTGCACGCGCGCTCGAGCCCGAACGCGGCATTCAGATGTTCCGCGCGCTCGCTGACATACACACGATGTTCGATGCCGAGACCTCGATTTGGCGCGTGTCGGTTCCCTCGACGCGCGCACACGAGGCCGTCGCGAAACTCGCGCCCACAAACTGGTTTGCCGATTGCGCGGGCGGCGTATTGTGGTTTGAGTTCGCGCAAACGAACGCGGAACACATTCATCGGACGGTTCTCGAACTCGGCGGTCACGCGACGATCTATCGCGCGCCGCACGCGTTACGCGACGTGGCGGACATATTCCCGCCGCGCGACAAGGCGACGATGGCGCTCACGCTGCAGCTGAAGAAGGCGTTCGACCCGGCGCGCATTCTCAATCCCGGCCGCATGTACAAGGACGTGTAACGGCGCGATGCGGACGAACTTCAGCCAAGCCCAACTCGCCGATCCCCATTTTGCCGCGGCCGAGAAGCAGCTCCGCGCCTGCGTCCACTGCGGCATCTGCACCGCGACCTGTCCGACCTATGTTTTGTTGGGCGACGAACTGGACGGCCCGCGCGGCCGCATCCAACTCATCCAGCACATGCTGGAAACCGGCCAAGCGCCGAGCCCCAAAGTCGTCAAGCACATCGACCGTTGCCTCTCCTGCCTCGCCTGCGTCAGCGCCTGTCCGTCGGGCGTCGACTATCCGCGTCTGATCGACACCGCCCGTGCCCATATCGAAAAGAAAGGCACGCGACCTCTGACGCGTCGCCTGCTGCGTTGGGCGCTGGGCACGGTGCTGCCGAGACGCTGGCTGTCGCGTCCGCTGCTGCACATCGCGCGCAGCGGTGCGAGCCTTGCACCTCTGCTGCCGGCTGGCCTGCGGCGCGCCGCCGAAGTGGCGTCCCGTTTGCCGAAACCGCCGCGCCCCCGCGCTCTGTCGCCAACCTATGCAGCCGGGTCCAAAACCGCCAAGCGTGTCGCGCTCCACCTCGGTTGCGTTCAGGAAGTGATCGCGCCCCGCATCACCGCCGCCGCGGTCCGCGTCCTCACGCGCCACGGCTTTGACGTGACGACGGTTCAAGGCTCGGGCTGTTGCGGCTCGTTGAACCACCACTTGGGCCAAACCTCCGCCGCCGAACGTCGCGCGACCGCGCTGATCGACGATGTTGCGAAGCTCGAGAAGGGCGCGAAGTTCGATGCGATCGTCACCACGGCATCCGGTTGCGCCAGCACAATGCGCGACTACGGGTTCCAACTGGGCGGAAGACAAAGCGCAAGGGATTTCGGCGTACGCGTCCGCGACATCGCCGATATCCTGCGCGAAGCGCCGTTGAAGGCGGGCGAAGCGCACAAGCGCACGCGCGTCAGCTATCACGCCGCGTGTTCGCTGACGCACGGCTTGAAGCAAGGGCCTCTCGCACCAGAGCTCCTGCGCTCGCTCGGCTTCGACGTCGTCGAACCGCGCGACACGATGTGCTGCGGCTCGGCCGGCGTTTACAACGTGTTGGAGCCCGAGATCGCCGGTGAACTTCAGCAGCGCAAAGTATCGTCGCTGATGGCGACGTCGCCCCAAATCATTGCCACCGGCAACATCGGCTGTCTCGCGCAGATTGCGGCAGCGGTATCGGTGCCCGTGGTTCACACGATCGAACTCATCGACTGGGCGACTGGCGGCCCGTCGCCGCTCTAGCTCTTCAACAGATTCAAAACGCGTCGCCCGGCACGTTGGCCGCTCTCGTAGGCGCCGTGCACGGTCTGAACATTCTTGCCGCCCAGCGCCTCGCCGGCCAAGAACACCCGCTCGCCGATCGGCGCAGCCAGCGCCGCGCGCACCTTCCACTGTCCCGGCAGCGCCGCGGCGAACGCGCCGAGCGTGTTGGGATTCGTTCCCCAATCCGTGGCGGTGCCGCCGAGAAAGCCCTGATCGCTCTTCGAGCCGAGCAGCGCGCGCAGCCGGTCGCGCGCGAACGCGATGTTCGTCGTCTCAAGCTGCGTCGACAAATCCCAAGCGAGCGACCCGCCGACCAGGCAAATCGCAAGCGGCGCGCCTAGCGGCCGCATCAAGAAACAATGCCCGCGCTCGTCGCGCGACTGCGGAACGACGAGGGTGTCTTCGGGAAACGCGAGTGCGGCGCTCTTCGGCGCGAAGTGCAGTGCGATCTTGGTTTGCAAACCCATTTGCAGACCGCTCAACGCGCCTTGCGTCGCCGCATCAAGCGGCGGATCGAACTTGATCGCTCCACCGGCGAGAACGCCGACGGACGCGGTGACGATCGCGGCCCTCGCCGTCAGCGTTCCATATTGCGTGTCGATGCGCACGTGATCGCGAAACACCGAGACCTTCCGTGCCGGCGTGTTGACGGCGACCGGAATCCCGTAGGCGAGCCGTGCGACGAGCGTGCCCAAACCCTGACGCACCATGCGGTTCGGCTCCGCGTCGTCGCGCTGGAACCAATCCTTGACCGACATCTGCTTGAGGTCGACGCCCATATCCAACGGCCCGACAGCGGTAGCGACGGTTGGAATCCACGCCCGCGCCTCGTCGTCGAGAACGGGCGGCACGACGTCGGCTGCGGAAATGTCGTCGGGCTGCTCTGCCGCGTGCGAGAAGGCATCGCCCAGCGCATAGAACGCGCGCTCGTAGGCGGCGTTCGACTGCCTTTGTTGAAACGCGCCGTTCGCAAACAGCATCTCGTTCGGGTCGCGTGCCGCAAGTTCGAACGAATTGAGCTGCGCGAGCCCCGACAAAGGATTGCGGTCCGCGCCCCGGATCCACGCGGCACCCCGATCGAACGGCACGCCGAACGCCGCCGTGTCGGTGAAGCAGCGCCCGCCGATCCGCGGCCCCGCCTCGATCACCTGCACGCGCCGCCCGCCGTTGATCAGCGTTTGCGCGGCGCCGATGCCCGCAGCTCCCGCGCCCACGATCACGACATCGGGGTCGCGCACGGGCGCGCTCGCAAACGGCAGCACCGCCGCAAATCCCCCCAATTGCCGCCGGGTAATCTTCATCGCGATTGCCGCTTGGATTTAGCCCCACCCACACCTTAGCATAGCGCCATGCGCCCCATTCTCGTTGCCATCTCAGCCTTAACGCTCCTGTTGTTGCCGGCGAAAGCGGATCAAAGCGATCCGCGGCTCGAACGCCTGTTCCATCAACTGGCGGCCGTGCGCACCGCGCCCGAGGCCGCCGACCTCGAAAGCCAGATCACGGCGATCTGGACGAAGTCGGGCAGCGACACGGTCGACGTCCTGATGTCGCGCGCGCAAACCGCAGTGGAAGCCCAGGATTTCGCCGCTGCCAAAAAGCTGCTCGACGCTGTCGTCGAAATGAAGCCCGACTACGCCGAAGTCTGGTACCGCCGCGCCGAGCTTCTGTTGGCGATGGACAGCCAGCAGGAAGCGGCGAGCGATCTCGCACGGGCGATCGAACTCGAGCCGCGCCATTTCAAGGCGCTCGCCGCAGCCGGCCGTCTGGCCGAAGCCGCCGGCGAGAAAGCGGCGGCACTTGCGGCCTATCGCGAGGCCGTGTCGCTGAACCCGATGATGGAGGCCATCGCGCGCCGCGCGGGCCAGCTCACGTTCGAAGTCGAACGCAAACCGCCGACCTGATTTCTATCCGACGAAACTCCCCACCTTCCGCCCCACGAAGGCCACGCGCAGCAAATTCGTGGCCCCCGGCGTCCTGAGCGGCACGCCGGCCGTCACCACGATACGCTGATTGACCGTGGCAAAGCCCTCGCGGAACGCGAACTGACACGCGCGCTCGACCATATCCTCGAAGTCCTGAGCGTCTTCGGTGACGACGCAATGCAGACCCCACGCGAGCGCCAACCGCCGCCCTGTCGATTCGACCGGCGTCAGCACGATGATCGGCACGCTCGGCCGCTCGCGCGCGGCGCGCAAGCCCGTCGACCCCGAACTCGTCCAGCACACGATCGCCGCGACCTTCAGCGTCTGCGCGACCTGACGCGACGCCGCCATGATCGCATCCGCCGTCGTCGCCTCGGGTTCGGAGCGCTGCGCGTCGATGATCGTGCGATAATGGGCATCGCCTTCGATCGAGCGCGCCACGCGGTCCATCATATCGACGGCTTCGACCGGATATTTTCCCGAGGCCGACTCAGCCGAGAGCATCACGGCGTCCGCGCCGTCGAACACGGCCGTCGCCACGTCCGACACCTCCGCCCGCGTGGGCATCGGGCTTGAGATCATGGACTCGAGCATCTGCGTTGCGACGACGACGGGCTTGCCCGCCGCGCGTGCGGCGCGCGTGATCTGTTTCTGCCGCACCGGCACTTGTTCGATCGGCAATTCGACGCCGAGATCGCCGCGCGCCACCATCACCGCATCGGACAATTCGACGATCTCGTGCAAGCGGTCGAGCGCCGCCGGCTTCTCGATCTTCGACAGCACACCCGCGCGCCCTGCCACGATCTTGCGCGCCTCGGCCACGTCCTCCGGCCGCTGCACGAACGAGAGCGCGATCCAATCGACGCCGTGTTCGAGCGCGCGATCGAGGTCCGCGCGATCCTTCGCCGACAGCGCCGCAATCGGCAGCAACGCATCTGGCACATTCACGCCTTTGCGATCGGTGAGCCGTCCGCCAAGTTCGACCTTCGCCGTAACGTTGTCGCCCGAGACTTTCTCGATCCGCAGCCGCAATCGCCCGTCGTCGATCAGCAGCTGCCCGCCCTCCTTCAAAACGGCGAACACCTCGCGATGCGGCAGATAAAGATGACGCGCGTCCCCGGGCGACGGATCGAGATCAATCCGCACCGTCGATCCCGTTTCAAGATCGACGCCGCCCCCGGCCATCGCGCCGATGCGAAGTTTTGGCCCCTGCAGATCGGCCAAGATGCCGATCGGCCGCCCGATCTCGGCTTCGACCACCCGGATGTCGGCGACGTACTGCGCCAACCCCGCATGGTCGGTATGGCTCATATTGATGCGGAACACGTCGGCGCCCGCCTCGAACAGCCGCTTGATCATTGTCTGATCGCGCGAGGCAGGGCCCAAGGTCGCGACGATTTTCACATTGCGGCGTCGGCGCATATCTCAATTCTTGTTTGTTGAGGCGTCAGTCGGAGAGATTTTGTACCCAAGTCGAATATTCGCCGGTGTCGATTTCGAAGAAACCGGCCTCGCCGTACCCGCGCTTGGCGCAATTCCCCCGGCCCTTGATCGTGAAGTTATCAGGCGCGACGCAGAAAAAGCGATTGCCGTCCCACGCGCCGTCCACGCCCAAATGCACGCCGCGAAGATAGTAGTACCTCGCATTCAAGGCGCCGCGCAAAATGTCCGCGCAGCCGCCCGCTGCGACCTGCCACCATCCCTCGCTCGCCCAGCCTTTGCCCCGCATATGCCCGATCGCGATGGCCACGGGATGGTCGGTCTTGTTGCACACCCGGAACTTGGCCGCGGCCGGTTCCGCCGCCAGGACCGGCAACGCCAGCGCAAGAGCCAAAACGCTAAGACGCACTGTCATCGTGACGCTTGCCGGTGAATCACTTGGAACGCGCGCGATTCTGGTCGCGGCGACCGCCCGCGTCAAACGCGGGGCGCAATCAGGATGGCGCGAAAATCGTTGACGTTCGTACGCGTCGGCCCGGTCACCACCGCTTGTCCCAACGCCGCAAAGAACCCGCCCGCATCGTTGTCGTCTGCGAATGCCTGCGGATCGAGCCCCATCTGCCGCGCGCGCGACAGCGTATCGGGCGCGATCCAGGCGCCCGCCACATCGTCGCTGCCGTCGATGCCGTCGGTGTCGGCGGCAAGCGCCCACACGTCGTCCGTACCGTGAAGAGCCCGCGCCAACGCCAGCAGATACTCGCGGTTCGGCCCGCCTTGACCCTTGCCCGTGACATGCAGCGTCAATTCGCCCCCGGACAAAAGGACGAGCGGGCGCGGGCCCCGCGACGTATGCGCCGCGATCTCCGCATGCACCCGCGCGACGTGCCGCGCGTCGCCCTCGACGTTCACGCCGATGATCTTCGTATCGAAGCCGAGCGCATGCGCTTCGTCCGCCGCCGCCGCCAGCGCGTCCGCCGCGCGCGCGATCACGCGGCACGCCGCGCGCAAGAGGCGCGGGTCATCGGGCTTCACGGATTCGAACGCCGGATTCTCCAGGACGCGCAGCGCGTTCGCAGGCACGTCGATGCGATGCTTCGCCAGGATCGCGCGCGCATCGCCTTGCATCGTCGGATCGCCGACGCACGGACCCGACGCGATCACCGAAGGATCGTCGCCCGCAACATCCGAAATCGCGAGCGCGAGCACGCGCGCAGGATAGGCCGCCGCCGCAAGTCGCCCGCCCTTGATCGCCGACAGATGCTTGCGCACGCAGTTGATCTCTTGGATCGAGGCGCCCGACAAAACCAAAGCGCGCGTGATCGATTGCTTTTCGCCAAGCGTGAGCGGCGCCAACGGCGCGCCCCACAACGCCGAGCCGCCGCCCGACAGAAGCGCCAGCACGAAATCCTCGTGCGTCAATCCGGAAACGAACTGCAGCGCGCGATGCGCCCCGTCCGCGCCCGCTTGATCGGGCAGCGGATGCCCCGCTTCGATAACTTCGACGAACCTGGTCGCGACGCCATGGCCATAGCGCGTCACCACCAACCCCGAGAGCGGCGGCCCCCACGCATCCTCGACAGCTGCGGCCATCGCAGCCGAAGCCTTCCCCGCGCCGACGACCACAATGCGCCCCGGCGGGCGCGCGGGCAGGGCGCCCGGCACGACGCGCGACGGATGACACGCCGCCACGGCGGCATCGAACATTCGGCGAAGATTTGCGGGCGCTTCGTCCACGCGGCTCTCCGGGGGCTGCGACGACCGCTCTATGACATAACCGGTGCCGTTCGCCTATGTTCCACGCGTCACCGGAGACTCGCGTCGATGCCGCCAGAGAAATCCAAGGCCTTCGAGATAGTGAATCCAGACGCCGCGCCGAAACTGATCTTCGTCTGCGACCACGCATCGAGCGCGCTGCCGCCGGCGTATGGCTCGCTCGGATTGGATCCGGAACAGTTCAAACTTCACATCGCTTACGATATCGGCGCCGCGGAGGTCACGCGCGCGATGGCCCGGGCCTTCGGCGCACCCGCGGTGCTGGGCGTCTACTCGCGCCTGCTCGTCGATCTCAATCGCGGTGCCGACGACCCGACCTTGGTGATGAAACTCTCGGACGGCGCGATCATTCCCGGCAACGCGAAGGCGGGCTTCGACGAAGTCAACAACCGTATCGCGTGGTATTACCGCCCCTATCACGACGCGATCGAAGCCCAAATCGCCCGCGCCCGAAAAAAGGGCATCGCGCCCGTCATCATCTCAATTCACAGTTTCACGCCGGAATGGCGCGGCAAGAAACGCCCCTGGCAAGTCGGGATTTTATGGAGCCGAAAAGACGGCCGCCTCGCGCACCCATTGATGGAAGCCTTGCGCCACGAAGGCGATCTGACCGTCGGCGACAACGAACCCTATTCGGGCGAACTGGAAAACGACTGCATGGCCCAGCACGCGCTGGACCACGGATTCGCCCACGCTCTGATCGAAATCCGCCAGGATCTGATCGGCGATGCGGCCGGCGCGCGGAAATGGACCGACCGCCTTGTTCCGATATTGCGGAATGCGCTCGCGCGCCTAGATTCAAACGGGGAGGGTGTCATGAACGAAACCACACGCACCGAAATCGAGGCCGCGGTTTTACGCCGTCTCGTCGCGCACCTGCAAAAGCGTACCGACGTCCAAAACATCGATCTGATGAATCTGGCCGGTTTCTGCCGCAACTGCCTCGGCGACTGGTTCAAGGACGCGGCCGCCGAACGCGGACTGGAGATTTCCAAGGACGACGCACGCGCGCGCGTCTACGGCATGCCGCAGGCGGAATGGAAAGCGCGCTACCAGAAGGACGCCTCCGCGGAACAAAAAGCGGCATTCGAAAAAGCCCACAAGAATCACGGCTGAACAGCGTTGATCGTGGCCGGGCCGGGCGATATGGTCCGCGCCCTTTCCGACATTGTTCACATATTCGCAACCGGGTGCGTCGCCATGGCCAAAGCCAATTTCGCCAAGGATCAATTGAAATCTCTCGTCGAGCGGGTCGAGCGCCTCGAAGAAGAAAAGACCGCGCTGAGCGGCGATATCCGCGAAGTCTACGCCGAAGCCAAAGGCCACGGCTTCGACACGAAAATCATGCGCCAGGTCGTGCGCCTGCGGAAACTGGATTCAAGCGAACGCGAAGAACGTGACGCGCTCCTCGATCTCTATATGTCCGCGCTCGGCATGGCGAGTTGACGGCGACGCCATCAAGAAGAGGTGGGCGGAGCGGATCGCCGCCCAGTGGGTCGCGCTGCGCGGCTTTATCGCCAGGCCGCCGCGCTTCAACTCAGCGAACTGTTCATCAGGCCTCCGGCGCGGGCCTGGTGGTGACCGCCTGCGGGAATCTCGCAAAGCGCCGCCGCGGCCGAAGCCGCGGCGATCAGTTTGCCGATGCGCGTGTCCTGCTCGCGCATCGTTGAGAGCCGACCGTGCCGAGCTTAGAACGCGCTCGACGTGAAGTGCTGCTGCTGCGCGCCGTTGCACTGCCAAACCTGGACGCGTCCGCCATTGTGCGTTTGTTCCGGCGCGTTGACATCGAGGCAGAGGCCGCCTGCGTTGCGCACCGACCCGTTGGACAGCGGCGTCCATTGCTGCTGGGGCTGGCCGTTGCACGCCCACACCTGCACGTGCCCCCCGTTCGTGGTGATCTCCGCGACGTTCACGTCGAGGCAGAGGCCGCTTGAGACACGAATGGCGTGCGTGGCAGACTGATAAGTCCAACGCTGCTGCGGCTGGCCGTTGCAGGCCCACACTTGCACGCGCCCGCCGTTGTTGCCGATGTCGGGTGCATTGACGTCGAGGCAGAGGCCCGCGCCCGTATAGATGTCCGCGCCGACGGCGACTGCGGTCGCGTGAAACACCCACATTTGCTGAGGCTGGTTGTTGCAGGACCATACTTGCACATGCCCGCCGTCGGTCGTCCGCTCCGGCGCGTTGACGTCAAGGCAAAGTCCCGACGAGATCAGGATCGAGCTGCGGCCGGTGTCGACGGTCCAACGCTGCTGGGGGCTGCCGTTGCAGGCCCAAACTTGCACGCGCCCGCCGTTCGCGGCGATCTGCGGTGCGTGCACGTCGAGGCAGAGGCCGCCATCGTTGCGGATCTGTCCTGTCGCGCTGTCATAATGCCAGATCTGTTGGGGCTGACTGTTGCAACTCCAAACCTGCACGCGGCCGCCGTTGTTATGCATCTGCGGCGCGTCGACATCGAGGCATTTTCCGCCCGCGACTTGGATATACCCGTCAAATCCGACCGCGGCGGCAGGCGCCGCCGTGAGCGGAGAAAACGCAAATGCGGCCGCGGCCGCGAATACAAGCATCAATCTCATGGGCCCAGTCTCCTTCCCCTTGAAGTTTATCTTTCATCTCCGGCGCTGACGATTAAAGCGCGCACGACAAACGACGCGCGATGGAATTATCAGCTCTCTGGAGTATTTTGTCATCCGAATTGCGCATGGCTTGCGTTTCGGAAATGCTGACACGCAAAGAATTCGCCCGCGGGTCGCAAAGCGAATACTGGCGAGCGATTTGAAAGTTACATTAGGCGCCGCCGAGCAGACCGCGGCTGCGGAACAGTATCGACTACGCCGCGCCGCGCTCGTCATCGAGGCCCATCTCGCGCAGCTTGCGATAGAGCGTCGAGCGGCCGATGCCGAGGCGGCGCGCCACCTCCGACATATGCCCTTCGTATTTCTC